>JAUWMK010000061.1 GCA_030613185.1 Promethearchaeum sp. | reverse complement strand
ATCTTTGTCCTTGAAATTAACGCCACTAAAATATTCTGGTGTATTCATCAGTAACGCGTATTTTCGATCTTGCAGATGGGTAAATTGTCCCCGTGATTGCCACTTCTTAATACATTGTGAAAGATCAGACTGCTCAACTGTCCAGTTAGTTGAACAATGGACTATTTCTCCGTTATACCTACAAACTACAGCAGCGATAACTATCCCTTTGCTGAATAATTCATTCAAGATTCCATCAAAATCAATTGGCATATTTATTCTTCCTTATTTTTTTTAAATTTTTGTAACCTTAAAAATTTTTGATACTTCTCATCTTTATTCTCTTTGGTTTTTAGAATAAAACGTCCATTCATTACATCTAAAGAGTGTTTTGTTTTATACTGTTTTATGTCCAATTCATTAGAGTTATTTTTGGCTGAATCATCCCACACAATTAAATCCATTACATTCTCAAAAAAGTCTGAATGATGATCTTCAATTTTGCTCAATTTTTTTATATGGGAATTGAGAGCTATCTCTGAGTTTAAAATTTTACTGCATACCGGGCATTGAAAGGTGATCTTTTCCAATTTTTTTTCTAAATGATCTTTATTTGATTCCAGAACATTTGGTTTTCTCTGGTGTCTTTTTTTACAACGATGAGTGATGGGTTTGCCATAAATTGGAAGATTAAAGAAAACTTTTTGACCTGCAGTACTTTCCCAATATAATATCGATGATCCACAGAATTTACATGTTGTCGGGAAAGACCTCAATTTCTGATGCCGCAATTTTTAATGTCACCCTTATTAATGACAAATATTTTTCAAATAAATAAATTTTTTTGTAAAATTCAATTAAAATAATTATATTAATAAAAAAAAGGAATTTCAAATCAATTTTGGGTTTAAAATGGCAAATAAAACAATCACAATACCTTTAGAAATTTGGGTTAAAATGAAGGATATAAAAGAAATTTTAAATAAAAATAGCGATAGTGCAGTTCATTGGAGAGAAACATGGAAACATGTTCTTCAAATATATGAAAAAGGGTTAGAAACTCCACAAAAAATTATTCCACCAAGTCCAAAACTTCCAAAACCACAAAAAACCCTCAAAACCATATCTGGATCTATGAAATTAAAAAAGGTAAAAATTGATATGGACGAAATTGACCTTTCTATCCCCCCTCCCCCTATAAGAAAGGCAATCAAAATAAAATTAGATAGTAAACAATTGGGAGAATTAGCGAAGAAAGAGACCGAAGAAACTAAATATATTCTCATTGAATGCCAAATCTGCGGAGACGCCCCAATTATGATGCCTGTTCCAAAAACCCTTGTGTTAAATGCTTCAGAGCCTGTTGTTGATGTCAGTTATATCCATGGGGACCCTGAACACGTATTAGTGGCCCAACTAGACCATGATTTTCAAGTTAGGCGGCGTAGGACAAGTTGGGTTGTTTACGAAAAGGATTATCATACGCCGTAATCTAATCCAAGGACTAATTCTGACAGAATTTCGTTTATTGAAGTAGGTATATTCAATTTTTTTCCATAATTCACTATCTTTTCATTTAAAAATTCAATTTCGGTTTTATTCTTTCTTAAAACATCTTGTAACATGCTGTTCTTGTTAGATGCTGTATTTTTCAAAACTTTAAATGCATTTTGGACGTAATCAAAGGAGGAATCTAATGGAATTTGTAATTTATTTGCAATTAGTATCGCTTCGTTTATTGTTTTTCGTATTAGATTCAATAAGATTTCGGATTTTAACAGTTCTCCATTTGCAAGATGGGTCAAAGCGCCTACAACATTAATACCTATGTTCGTTAAGGCTTTTCTCCAAATAGTCTCCATAGGATTTTTATTTAATTCAAGTTTAAAGCCTGCATTTTGTAAATTTTCACTGAATTCTTTCATAATCTGCTTTTTTTCGACGGGAAGGTTTTCATATGAAGGATATATTTGGCATATTGATGTATTTCCGATGCCGGTGTGAATAACATGGGTTGGATCTTCTTCAAATCGCATCGCTCCATGAGATGTTATTATTCGAAAAATATTTGAATTTGGAAAATGCTTCTTCAATATCTCTTCGTTTCCAATACCATTTTGAATTAATCCGATAATTGGAATTTTGCTCAGAACAGGTTTGTATTCATTACAAACACTCTCTAAATCATATGATTTAGTTGTAATTAAGCAAATTTTGGGGATTTCATGAGGTTTTAATTTCAATAACTCAGGAATCATGGGAGCTATCTCAAAATTTGAGACTAAATGCACCTTATTGTTTATATCTGTCAATTTTAATGGTTTTTCTTCTAATAATATTGAAAAATGGGAGCGGGCATAAATTAAAATTTTATTACCAGCTAGAGCTAACTTTCCTCCAAAAAGTTCACCGATACTGCCAGGTCCTATTAATAATATCCGCATTATTATCATTCACTTCTTATTTATCCATTTATCAAGGGAACGGCGAGATTTATTAATATTTCCTTTTTGTGTCACCATACTTTGAATATTTTTTAAATCTTGAACCGGTTTAACTCCAATTTTTGGCATCAAGTCTTGGGCGTTCTTAACCGCATAACCACTAAAATGATTATTGAAGTAAGCTACATTAACAGTTTTTGGATTACTTGAGAATTGTTCATTCATAACCTCTGCCCATTCATTTAATTCCTCATCAGAAAATGAATAATTCCACCATGGTTTTTTTCCATATCCATGAAATCTTAAGTAAAAAAGATCTTTTCGAGTAATATCCATACGTGGTGGTATTTCGGGTTCAATAACTGCGCAATATGCTGTGTTTTGTTCTTTTAAAAGATCGAAGGTATCATCTTTCATCCATGATTTGTGTCTAAATTCAACCACGGGACACCATCTAAGTTTATTTCCATATTTATCTCGAAACTCATTCCATAGGTTCAAAAAATTTTCCAAATTGTTCCAATGTTTTTCATGAGTAAAACTTGGTGGTAATTGTATAAGGTGAGCAATCATTTTTCCACTGGTTTCTAAAGGAGAAAAGTTATCCCAATGCTGTTTTAATGATTTTCTGGCTTTATTTAATTCCAATTTTGCTTTATGAGTAATTTCCTGGGGAAGTTTTGCACTGAATTTAAAGTTATTTGGAGTTTTTTTATCCCAATTTATAACGGTATTTTTGCTCGGAATATGATAAAAACTGGAATCAATCTCAACAGTTTGGAATACGTTTGAGTAAAATTCTAAGAAATTTTGCTGTTTTAGGGTATTAGGATAAAAAACTTGTTTCCAATCATCATAACTCCATCCACAAGTTCCAACGTATATATTTTTTGTACTCAAATTCCAAAAATCCCCTCAATAAAATATCATAAAAAGAGTTTTAAAAAATTCGGCTTTTTTGTGTTTTAGTTAGAATAGATAGATCCAATATCGGTTTCTTTTTCCTTTTTATGGATATTTCCTTCTTGATGAATTTTTTTTCTGATCTTGGGATTATGATCAATACTATCTTTTAGCATATGGTATTCATCTTCAGGGATTTCAAAACTATTTTCAGGTGCTGGAAATTGGTCATTTTTTATATCTTTGATGTATTCTTTTCCTGCATTGACCATCGTATTCCATATATCTGCGTATTTTTTCACGAATTTAAACGGTTTTCTATTAGAAAAACCCATCATATCTTGAGCAACTAAAACTTGCCCATCACAATAAGCACCAGCTCCAATTCCAATCGTAGGAATCCTAACTCGGGAACCAATCTCTTTGGCTACTTGCCATGGAACCATTTCTAAAACAATCGCAAATACGCCCGCTTCTTCCAGAATTAATGCATCTTCAATCAACTTCTCTGCAGCATGTGCGTTTTTCCCTTGAAGTTTATATCCGCCAAGCTGATGAATATATTGGGGTGTTAGACCGATATG
The DNA here is from genome assembly GCA_030613185.1 of Promethearchaeum sp. Taxonomy (GTDB): domain Archaea; phylum Asgardarchaeota; class Lokiarchaeia; order Sigyniarchaeales; family Promethearchaeaceae; genus Promethearchaeum. Next base: position 12,934 of record JAUWMK010000061.1, on the reverse strand, counting down.
ACCCATAACAGGAATTCCACATTCTATCATCATTTTAATACTTTTTACCCTTTCTCTTCCACCTTCAAGTTTAACGGCATCTGCATTTCCTTCCTTAATAAATCTGCCTGCATTTTTCAAAGCGATTTCAGGAGTCGAAAAACTCATAAAGGGCATATCTGCGATAACCATAGAACGTTTTGTTCCACGAGCAACAGCTTGTGTATGTCTGATAATATCTTCTACAGTGACTGGAAGGGTTGATTCTTGTCCATATATTACCATGCCCATCGAATCTCCTACTAATAGTGCATCTACGCCGGCCGAATCTAGTGCTTTTGCCATTATATAATCATAGGAAGTTAAAATTGTAATTTTTTCACCGTTTTCTTTCATATCAATGAAAGATTGAACTGTTATTTTTTTTTGTTTCTTCTCAGACATTATCTATCTATTTGATCTCAAATGGGGATTTATTTTAAAATTTAGTTTAAAATGGTATATACTAATTTTAACTAAGAGTTTTAATCAATTTTTCCATGAAAAAAATTAGATAACGGATAATTTCTGATTTTGGAGCATTATATAAATGGAACTAAGTGACAAAGGCAAACCAGCAATCGACATCCTACAAAATATTGAAGGTTTCATAGGATATTCAGAGAATAATATTCCGAAATTGCATAAAGGAAAATCTAGATCATTAATTTTAACTGAATTAGAAGATCGATTAAAAATAGATTTAAATTATTCATCCGGAAAAGTCTTGGGAGCAATGACAACGCCCCCACACGATTTTGCTCGTTATATTTATACTAGATTTATAGATAGAAATCTTGGAGATCGTGGATTGAATCCTGGCACCGCAGCAATCGAAAAGGAAGTAATTGAGATGCTAGGAAATTTATTGGGAGATCCATTTGTCGATGGAAATATTACTTCTGGTGGTACTGAAGCTAATATCATAGCAATGCTCCTTACAAAGCAAATTAATTCCGACATTAAAGAACCTTCGATTGTTATTCCAGAATCAGCTCATTATAGTTTTGATAAAGCTGCTATTCTAATGGGATTAAAAGTAAAACGCGCTAGATTATTGCCGAATTTTCATTTGGATTTAAATCACTACGAATCTTTGATTGATGATAACACAATTGCATTAGTAGGAATTCTCGGAACAAGTGCACTTGGTTTGATCGATCCCATAGAAAAAATTGGTAAGCTAGCTGGCAAATATAATAAATATTTTCATGTAGACGCAGCCTTTGGGGGATTAGTAGTTCCTTTTATGGAAGAATTGGGCTATAAATTTTCTCCGTATAATTTAAAAATTCATGAAATCTGTAGTTATACTGTTGATCCGCACAAAATGGGGATGTCGGTTAATCCTAGTGGCTCTCTTTTGGTGAAGAATTCCAATGTAAATTCATTTAAATTTGAGATACCTTATCTTGCAGGAGGTGCTTTTAGTTCCTATAATATTCTTGGAACTCGTCCTGGGGCCTCCGCAATTTCATTTTGGGGGTTGATGCAATTTATGGGTAAACAAGGCTTTGTGGAAAATGTGAGACACTGTTTAGAAAACACATATTATCTAAGAGATCAAATTGAAGAAATTTCACAGTTAAAAATTGCCACTGAACCAGATATGAATGTATTAGGCATTCAGTTAACTTCCAAAGCAAATATGTCGTTAGATAAATTCAATTCGCTACTTCGACAAAAAGGATGGGCATTAGGCGTATTTAAACAATGGAATTTATTACGAACGGTTATGATGCCACATATCAGAAAATCCCATATTGATGAATTTTTGAAAGACGTCAAAGCAATTTTTTAAGAAAATTTTAAGATTATGTTTCCCTATATTTTAAAGGGGAGAATGTAATTGGGGGATATAGATGCAGTGCTTATTGCAGATAAACATGGAATACCTATTTATTCTAAAGATTATAGCAGTAGGAATATAGATGAAAGCTTATTGCTCTCGTTTTTTTCTGCTCTGAAATCATTTTCTAACTCCATGTATGGAGGGGAAATAAAATCTATAAATCTTGGAAATTCACTATTGGATTTTGAAACTATAGATTTTGACCACATTGGTCAAGTTGATGTATTACTAATATCGACAAGCATCGATCCGACAACTAGTCATGCCCTCCTATCAGAAATAACCGAATTATTCAGTATTTATTTGGATGAATTAAACTCAGAATACCCTGACCGTTTGAATGGGATGAAAAGGGGGATTATTCCAGATTTCTCTGGGTTCTCTCCACAACTAGAAATGATTTTAGAATCACTACAATCTGAAGATTCCTTTTCTATGGATATAAATTTAAATATTCCAATTGAAGTATTGAATATTATTGATGATCTCTTTCAAAAAGATCTCTCTTTAGCTAAAACCTATGATTTTGATGGATTTGGCTTATTGAATCAAATTTTAAGTGAATATTCTCAAACTGGTTTAGAAAAGGATATTAAAAAGAGATTTATTAAAGATATAGATCCATTAGAAAAAGATAAGAAGAAGAAATTAAAAAAGAAAAAGAAGAGGAAAAAAACTTAATTTCTAATTTAGATGATGATTTATTAATAGATATTAAAAATGGAATAATGTACGTTTCAATTGAAGAATTTGTAATATCATTCTGACTTTATTTATTTAATTGTTGTATGGAATATATCATAGTGAATCACATTTTCTTCTTTCTCTAAAAGGAAAAAATCATCCTCTTCATAATACTTGGCTTTATGGTAATTTTTTCCAGCAAACATCTTGATTGAATCTACAGAATCCCAGTGTGTAATCAGCAGGAAATGTGTAATATCTCCTTCTTCTCTACGCATAAAAGAAAGATTTAATAATCCATTAACTGATTGGTAATCAGGAATTGCTCTACTTTTCAGAAATTCTGCATATTCATGGGATTTGGCATAAATTGTGCGTCCATGCCACATTCTGGCAATCATGATATATTTTATCATCTATATTAATTTAATAATTTTTTGCTAAATCATTACTAAAAATTTTGTTTCATTATTAACACCTTATTTTACAAATTAGTAAAATTTTAGATACCTTTTTATGATTGTTTTAAGATTATTCTATCGGAAACATAAAACTTAGAGGGAGATTTATTATGCAGAATTTAGAAAAGATCGAAGAAGTTTCATCAATGAAAACTTATCGTGTTAAAAGTCCACAAAAAGTATATGATGTGCTCAAAAAATTAAACCTTGAAACAAAATATTTTGTCGTCTTAATCAACGGCAAAAAAGTAGAACCTACAGATTTTGTGGTAAAAGATGATGAAATTTTAATTTTGCCGAGAATCGCTGGTGGATAAAACATTCATTAATTAACAGATGGATTTTTTTTTTTTACAAATAACAGAATTTTTTTGGGAAACAAAATATTTTAAATGTGAAAAGAATACTTTTTTATTCTTTATAATTCTTGATAAGTGGAATTACTATGCCAGTGTTAAAAGAGTGTGAAGTGTGCGGACGAGAAGCCCATTCATTATTCCGTAGAAAAATTGAAGGAGTATTGATGGAAGTTTGTAATGATTGTAGAGATGTAGGAGAAGAACCAGATTATGATAGAGGTTCCAGATCACCATCAAAAAATGTCAGCAAGTTTAGAAATATTTATTCTCCAAAAAAATCCAAACCTGCGCAAAGGACCTATAAACCCCCTTCAAGACCCAGTACATATAAAAAACGGGATAATATTACTAACCTTAAAATTATTGATAATTATGCAAATCTTCTTATCCAATGTAGGAATAAAGAAGGATTATCAGCTAAAGAATTTGCAAACTCGCTTTTTATTAAAGAAAACTACTATAGTAGAATAGAAAAGGGATCAACACAACTAAATATTAAATTAGCAAGAAGAATTGAAAAAAAATATAATATTACTCTTGTAGAAACAGAAGAACGTCAAGAAGATGAGGATTTTTCAAAATACTCGCCAAAGACTTCCCAAGATACTACAGATTCAATGGTGTATTTCCGTAAAAGAGGCAAGAAACCTGAATATGATCAATAGTTTCAATAGTTCACTAAAAACAGCAGTTATCATCCAGGTGAATTGCCCATCTTTAATTCCATATGATATAGATGAAATGAAGGGTCTTGCGAAAACTGCGGGATATAACATTTTTAATATTATCACTCAAAAATTGGAACATATTAATCCTAAGTTTTTCCTTGGAAGAGGTAAAGTCGAATTAATTAATGCCGGATTAGATAATTTTTTCTACAATAATCATCATAATCATCAGAATCAACATGTGGAAGAGCCTTTAGAATCAGAAGAATTCGATGAAAATGGCAATCCTTTTGAAGAGTATGAGAACAAAGAAGATGAAGTAGAATTTGATTTCCCCGAAACTGTTCACAAACGAAAAGATATCACCGTTATTTTTAATAATCGTCTTGGAAATATGCACCGTTTGAATCTAACAAAAATTTGGGATTTAAAAGTAATTGATCGTGATGAATTAGTGTTAGAAATCTTTGAACGCCACGCTCAAACTCACGAAAGTAAATTGCAGATTGAACTTGCGCGCCTAAATCTTGAAACAAATATAATCAAAAAAGAACTTGGTCAACATTTAGAAGAAAAACAAGGGAGAGATTTCAAAGGAAAAGGTCGTAAGGGGTGGGAACCCAAAATGCAAGCTTATCGAGGGCGAAAAAAGAAAATTAGGGATGAGCTCAAGGTAATTTCTAAGAGAAGAAACCTACGTAGGAAAGGAAGATCTAAATTCTTTAATGTTGGACTTATTGGGTATACAAACGCTGGAAAATCTACCATTCTAAACCAATTGGCTAATTCTCGCTTTGAAACAGCCCAACAAGAATTCACTACGATTTCTCCCGTTTCACGAAAGGTTGTTTTTCCTTCTTTTAAAGAGAATGGAGTATGGGATGGGCAAGAAGTAATCATAACAGATTCGGTAGGTTTCATTATGGATATGTCTCCAGCTCTAATCAATGCGTTTCTATCAACCCTGGAAGAACTCCAGTTTTCAGATTTACTTTTATTAATAATAGATATATCAGAATCGAATTTCGTAACGATTTTGGAAAAAATTAGAACTACATTCACTATTATGACTCAAATTGAGGTTATGGAAATCCCGCGCGTTTTAGTATTGAACAAAATTGATGAATTATCCGAGGAATTCCTTCAAAAAAGAGTTAAAAAAATACGTGAGATTTATCCCGAGATTCCGAATGTGTCGATTTCTGCCTTAGATAAAACTGGGTTTGATAAAATTAGCGAGATAATTATTGACTTCAAACAACAAAAAAAATACCATTAATTTTTTTTGAAATGAAAGTTTTTTTAATCTGGAATTTTAAAAAATTTCCGCGCGGAGGTAATCAAGTGGTTACGATGCTGGACTGCTAATCCAGTGCACATCTGTGCGCGAGGGTTCAAGTCCCTCCCTCCGCGTTTCTTTTTTTTTTTAAGATTTGGTTAAAATATTAGAACTTTTTACCGTTTCAACTATTTTCAATAAAATAATTTTCTTAATTAAAATTGATATTTTTAAACCCTCAACATCAGTAAAATTTTTTATTTACAGACAATATTATAATTTGAGTCGAAAATCATGAAATCATTAATCAGAATAAGGATGAGTATGCATGACGCCCATTATGGGGGTAATCTTGTTGATGGTGCTAAGATGTTGGAATTGTTTGGGGATGTTGCAACGGAATTGCTCATCAAACATGATGGAGATGAAGGATTATTTCGCGCTTATAGTAATGTTGAGTTTTTAGCCCCAGTATATGCAGGAGATTACATTGAAGCGGAAGGGGAAATTGTTAAAGTAGGAAATACATCAAGAGAAATTGTTTTTGAAGCAAGAAAAGTTATTGTTCCAAGACCTGAAATCAATGATTCTGCATGTGATTTTTTAGAAGAACCAATAATTGTTTGTAAAGCAAAAGGCACATGTGTTGTTCCTAAAGATAAACAGCGAAAAAAATGATTCACATGGAGAAACTAATTATCACTGCGGCAATTAGTGGAGCAGAAGTTACCAAGAATCAAAATCCTAATGTTCCCTATACAGTAGAGGAGATTGCACGGGAAGCTGAAAGTGCATATAAAGCGGGAGCAAGTATTATCCACCTTCATGTTCGTGAAGATGATGGAACTCCAACTCAAAGTAAAGATCGCTTTAAGGAATGCATTGAAGCAATAAAGATTCGATGTCCAGATGTAATTATTCAACCTTCTACGGGTGGAGCGGTCGGGATGAGTAATGAAGAAAGATTACAGCCGATAGAATTAAATCCCGAGATGGCGACATTAGATTGTGGCACGTGCAATTTTGGTGGCGATGAAGTGTTTATCAACACGGAAAATACTATTATCGAATTTGCACAGAAGATGAAAAAGCGCGAAATCAAACCTGAATGTGAAGTTTTTGATAAAGGAATGATCGATACAGCGATTCGTCAGAATAAAAAAGGCAATATTTTATCTCCGATGCATTTCAACATTGTTATGGGTGTTAATGGAGGCATTAGCGCCAGTCCCAGAGATTTAACTTTTATGGTGGATAGTTTACCTAAAGGAAGCACTTTCACCGTGAGTGGAATGGGCCGGTATCAAATGTGTATGGCTGCAGTATCAATTATTTTGGGTGGTCATGTTCGAGTAGGTTTTGAAGATAATTTATATATCGAAAAAGGAGTTTTAGCAAAATCAAACGGCGAATTGGTTCAAAAAGCAGTAAGAATCGCAAAAGAATTAGGAAGACCTATTGCAACTCCAAATGAAGCGCGAAAAATCTTAAATTTATAGATTAAAAAAAGTCCTGCCCTCCTGAAATGGCAAAACTTTGTCCTGTTATCCAATCGGCATCTGTAGAAGCTATATGAAATGCAGTTCCTGCTATATCTTCAGGAAATCCTACAGGTTTTTCTTTTAATGCTGTGGGATAATCTTTATTAATACTGGCTAGTGTTTCGTAGTCTGTGTTTCCATAAATAGGAGTATGAATCAATCCAGGGCAAATTGCATTTACTGTGATGTTATATTTTCCAATTTCTTGAGCTAATGTCTGAGTTAATCCGATAATTCCAAATTTTGCTACTGTATAATCTCCGTAATTAGCCCTCCCCGATTTTCCCCTCATAGAAGAAATATTTATTATCTTTCCTCGAATATGACCTTCTGGAACCTCATTCTTTTTCATTTTTTTACCGAAATATTTACACATTAAAAAAACACTAGTAAGATTTATTTTGAGAACCCGATCCCATTGCTCTTCTTTTAATCGAAAAATTGTTTTCATTGAAGTTCCGATTCCGGCATTATTCACCAAAATATCTAAATGAGAGTAAAAACCGAAGAATTTTTCGACCATCAGCTTTACTTTTTCAACTTCTGAGACATCTCCCATTAGTTTTAAGCATTTCACCCCAAAATGTTTCACTTCCATAATAACTCTATCTAAATTCTCTTCATTAATATCATTTAATGCAAGATCTGCACCTTCTTTTGCAAAACGTAAAGCAATTGCCTTTCCAATTCCTGATCCTGCTCCCGAAATCAATGCAATCTTTCCTTGTAATCGTTTATCCATAAAAATCATATTCTAATTTCTCTGTATAAGACTGATAAATTAAATTTTTTGGAAAAAAGTCTCACTCTTTAATGATTCAAAATAAGGATTATATCTAGTTTATTAACCAATACCAATGCATTTTATCATTGTAATGGGTGTTAATGGAGGCGTTAGCGCCAGTCCCAAAGATTTAACTTTTATGGTGGATAGTTTACCTCAAGGAAACACTTTCACTGTGAGTGGTATGGGGCGACATCAAATGAGTATGGCTGCAATATCGATTATAATGGGCGGTCATGTTCGAGTCGGGTTTGAAGATAACTTATATTTAGAAAAAGGAGTGTTAGCAAAATCCAATGGTGAATTGGTTCAAAAAGCAGTAAGAATTGCAAAGGAATTAGGAAGACCTATTGCAACTCCAAATGAAGCACGAGAGATCTTAAATTTACAGTTGAAAAAGTAAAATAAAGTCAAAAAATTTATTTCTTCCCAAATATTTCTTTTTTAATTCTACGGCCCGTCGGAGTGTCTGCTATTCCACCGGTGCCTGTTTCTTTTAAATTACTTGGAAGTGCCAGACCTACTTTCATCATAGCTTCAATAACTTCGTCTGCTGGGATGATGGAAGTGACTCCTGACAGGGCCATTTCAGCAGCAAGGAAAGCATTCATTACTCCTATTGCGTTTCGCTTTATGCAAGGAGAGATTACTAATCCCGCTACGGGATCACAGATTAATCCTAATAAATTCTTCAAAGAAAGAGCAACAGATTGTTCAACTTGAGATGGGGTTCCTCCAGCTAAATATGTGATTGTGGAAGCGGCCATCGCTGATGCTACACCAACTTCAGCTTGACATCCTCCTTCACTACCGGAAAGGGTAGCATTATTTCCAATTATAGCGCCTACCATTGAGCCCACAAGAAATGCGTTCATCACATCTTCTTCTGTTTTATCCAACATTTGCTGGGCTTTAAATAAAACAGCTGGAAACACTCCCGATGATCCTGCAGTGGGCGCGGCACAGATGATTCCCATTCCATTGCTATATTCAACAATTGACATAGCCCAATAAACAGCTTCTTTCAAATCTTTGCTTAAGAATGTTGGAGATTTCATCATAAGTTGTGATTGTTCAATAACTTCTTTAATCGGTAAATTGATGTCAAGGGTATTTCCTTTTTCTAAAGAGTTTAACATGGCATCCAAGGATTTTTTTGCTCGTTTTAATACAAAATCTCGAGTTTTATCCGTGCTAAGGCATTCTTCTTTTATAACTGCTTCATGTAGAGATAATTTATTTTCTTTTGAGTCGTTTAAGAAATGTTTTAAATTTTTATACATTTAGACACCTCACGTTTATCATTTCTGGTATATCTCGTATAGTTTCAATCAATTCATCCGAAATTGGGGCAGAACACTCAATCCAACTTAACGCAATTCCTTTTCTTATATTTCTACTAAGATGCATTTCGATAATTTGTAATCCATGCATTGCGATAGCACTCGTAATATTTGCAACCATTCCACGGACATCCTTATGAATTTCTATTATTGTAGGAGAGTCTCCATCAAATCCTGCTTCTAATCCGTTTATTTCTTTAATTACGATGTTTCCTCCACCTATGGAGCATCCGATGATTGATAATTTTTCGTTTTTTGATTCTAACTCAAGTAAAACACTATTTGGGTGATAATCTGATCCAAGATCTATTTCAGTAAAGCTATATTGCATTCCTTTTTTATCAGCAATATTAAAACTGTCTGGTATCCTTTCATCTTCAGGAGGAAATCCAAGAAGGCCTCCGATTAAGGCGATATCCGTTTTATGCCCCCTGTAAGTTTCAGCGAAAGAACCATGTAAAGAAATCCTAGCTTTAACTGGAATTTCACCCAGTAAAATATTCGCAATATATCCTATTCGACAAGCTCCAGCTGTATGGGATGAACTGGGTCCAACCATAATATGTCCGACCACGTCAAATATACTATCATATTTCATATTTCAATATAAAGGAAAGAGAGGAAAAAAAGGTGATTACATTGACAAAAAAAATTATCATTCCCTAACAAGATTTTATAGTATCTGAGAACCATCACAATATACTAATTGAAACGCAAAACACCTTTATTATTCAAGCATTATCATCTGTCTATGATACAGGATGCAGATATCTTAAGGATAGTAATAGATGAAATGTCTCTGGGGAATAGATATGATTTAATCATCGGTGGATCTGATACTGAGTTGAAAATTTATTGATAATCAATCCTCTCTCATGATTTTATCCAGCGAATCAACCAAGAAATCTGCATTATCAATTGTGAACTGCATTGGTGGTTTGATTTTCAAAACGTTATGTAAGGGTCCATCTGTAGAGATTAATATCCCATGATCTCTCATTCTATTGGTGATATAACTGGCTTCATCCGCAGCTGGCGTTAATTGATCATCAAGTATCAATTCTAATCCAATATATAATCCCATTCCACGTACATCACCAATAAGATCATACTTTTCTCCAATTTTTTTTAATCTGTTCAGAAGATAGGTACCAACTTTTAGTGCGTGTGCTTGTAAATTCTCATTCTCAATAACTTCAAGTACTGCCAATCCCACAGCACAAGAAACCGGGTTCCCACCGAAAGAATTGAAATATTCCATCCCATTATCGAATGCATCAGCAATCTCTTTTGTTGTTATTACTGCTGCCAGCGGATGACCATTTCCAATCGGTTTTCCGATTACAACAATATCTGGAATTACACCTTGTTGTTCAAATCCCCAGAAATATTTACCAATTCTTCCAAAGCCAACCTGTACCTCATCAGCAATACATACTCCTCCTGCTTTCCTCACATATACATATGCATTTTTTAAATAATCATCTGGTAATATAATCTGACCTCCCACACCCGGAAGTGATTCACAGATAAATGCAGCTATATCATTATTCTCAACAACTTTTACAATCTCTTCTGCATATAACTTACCTGCATCTTCTCCTCTGAACTCACCTCTGAATAGATCAGGTGTTTTCACAGGATGAACAAAATCTTTTCTACCAACACCACCTGGGCCTGAATATTTATATGGCGAGATATCAATTAGTAAATTGGTATTTCCATGATAAGCACAATCTAAAACAATGATATCATCTCTTTTTGTATAGGTCCTGGCCAATCTAATTGCCAGCTCATTTGCTTCTGATCCTGAATTGACAAAAAAACATACTTCAAGTGGTTTGGGTACTGTTTTTAATAATTTACTCGTATATTTTATTATATTTTCATGAAGATATCTTGTATTTGTATTTAATACTTGTGCCTGTTTGATCAAATTTTTTATAACATATGGGTGTTGATGGCCCACATGTGCAATATTATTAACCGCATCCAGATATTGTCTGCCAGTATGATCATAAAGGTATTGCATGTATCCTCTAACAATTTTCAATGGTTTATTATACGATACTGATAATGATTTGCCAAGGTGATTATTTCTGAATTCTAGTATCTCATCAATTCCTTGTTCTTTAGAGATATTAATATTATTAATATTATTAATATTATTAATTTTTAAAATGATATTGGGATCTGGACAGATTTTTTTCCATATCCTCCGATATCTATGCTCAACAACTCCTGGAAAAGTACCTTCATATCCAAGCAGATCAAGTATCAGTTGAAAATGCAAGTGTGGTGTACATTTTCCATTGATATCATAACTTCCGATCTCTGCTATTTTCTCACCTTTTTTAATTGATTTTCCAATATCAAAATTATCAATAGAATCAAGATGTCCATATAATGTATAGAATTTTCTGTTTTCAAAAATATGTTCTAAAATTAATGTGGGACCAAATTTATCTGAATTATTAGAAAAACTATGAATTATACCATCTAAAGGTGCAAATATAGGAGTACCTGGATTATAGAATAAATCAATTCCCATATGTGTGGTTAGCCAGTTGTATCCATCATTTACCTTTATCCTGAATGAATCGTTAATATATTGTAATCTGGTCTCACCATATCTCCCGACAAGTATTTTATCTTTGATTAAATTACTTATTCCTATATCACTGAAATTATTATTAATTAATCCCAGTTCAGTGGATCCTATACTCAGATCTATTATTTTATATTCTCCTCTCACTATATCAGCTGTATCAAAATCCATTTGAAATTCTGATTCTGGAAGCATATCTATTGCATCTCTAAATATATATCGAACCAACTGGATGTTAATCTCTTTTAATTTATACAATGTTTCCCAAGCTGGTTTCTCAGATATAATCAGATATTTATTATTAGGTTCCTGCTGTATCTGAAATGCAGATATTGATACACTCAAGCATAATCTCATGGCAACAAGTATAAACAGATTATCAATCTCATATTCTGTTAGAGGTAGAATACTCTGATACCCTTTAATTATCTGTATTGCACTGTATATAGGATCATCTTTATCTAAAATAACATATGCAATCGCAATTGCCAGTTCAAAAATAGTTGCTGTGTATATCATATCACCAAAATCAATAATCGTAATTTTATTATTCTTCACAATCACGTTGTAATCATTGGCATCGTTATGAATTACTGATCGTCTAAATATTGATAAATCAATTTTTTTGAATTGATCCAGAAAATATTTGATAATATTTCTATCTTTTACAAATTGTAAATTGTTTTCAATTACACTCTCTGCCTGCATAAGATCCCATTGAAATTCTCGTTTCATTGCTGGATGGGTGAAATCCAGTAATTTCACATCTATTTCTGCTAGTAATTGTCCCAGATTGAGTAATAATTCGTCTGTATGGGTTGATTTGGCCAGCACTTTTCCTGGAAGATAATCAAGCATTCTTATCAGATGATTATCCACTTCAAACATAATCTCTCCATTTTTATTGGGATGAATTTTTATGTGATTGATATTTTCAATTTTCTGGATCACTCTATTCTGAAAATCCAGAAATTTTTTATCTTCTTTTTTATTGGATATTTTCAGAATATAATCATGATGCATAAGATGGAAATTCTGATCACGTTCTGATGGTAATTCATCAATCTCTGTATTAATATCATACCATGTTTTAAGCAGAAATTTTACTTTTTCCTTATCAAATGCAGGTCTTTGATTTTTTATAATTTTCAATATAAATCACATTAATTAAATAGGAAAGTGAAGAATAAAATGTGTTTCTTAAGTTTACAAGATAACGATCCGACAAAAAGATTTTGTCGAAACTAGTTAAAATTTATTGCTGTAAATCGAGAAAACAAAAAAAAATTGGAGACTACAAAAAATATTTTTTTAAATTAAATTCTTCAGATTTAACT
>JAUWMK010000223.1 GCA_030613185.1 Promethearchaeum sp. | reverse complement strand
ATAGTCGAACTCAACGGTTCTTGGGATCATACCCTTTTTCGAATCAAGAAATGGAGGTCACAAATTTTCTTGAACAGTGCCGTTATTTGCATGTTTAATAAATTTATCAACAATTATAGGGATTTTTTCAAATCTTGCGAAATCTCGATATAGTAAATTTATGGATGCATTTTTTTTGATTTTGAAAACCCTCCATGATGGAATGCCATTTTACATTGAAGAGAATGATTAATGCAATAATTTTCAATATCATTTTCTAATACATCCCAATACGAATTATCTTTACGAAGAGTTTTATAAAATGAGAGAAGATTTGGATAAGTTTTTTCAATTATTTCATATATCCTTCCTACATTGTGCGGTCTGAAATTTAAATTTTCAAATCGGTAGTAATCAGCAAATTTTAATGATTTTTGAATGATTTCTTTATAATCTGTAATTTTCGGAAAGATTGGGGAAATGAAAACATATGTTTTAATTCCCTCACTATGGATTTTTTCCAAAGCATTAAGTCGATCAATAGGCCTTGAGGCGAGTGGTTCAATTTTTCGTGCAAAATCAGAATCCATTGTGTTTAAAGAAACTCCAACTTCAATATTATCAAATTGCTTGAACAAATCAATATCCCTAGTAACCAGTTGAGATTTGGTAAGAATCGAAATATTAGCACTTGTATCTTTTAATCGAGATAAAATCTTCCGAGTATTCTCATATTTCTTTTCTAATGGAAGGTAGGGATCTGTTACGGAACTAAATAGGATATTTTTTCCGTTATATTTCGCTGGATTAATTTTTTCCCATGGATAAGATTTAATATCCAAAAATTTTCCCCAAATATCTCCTTTGTGATTGGTAAAACGTTTCATAAATTCTGCATAGCAATATATACATCCATGTTGACAGCCAGTGTAGGGGTTCACAACATAGTCTATTCCTGGAATCTTGCTTTTCGTTATGACAGATTTCGCTTCTCTATATTCAACTTTCATCCCACTCACAATCCTTCATTGTACCATTTTAAGCTCCAACCAGCCATTGACTGGAGGATACTCTTTATATCTTGTCCACTTTCAGATAATGAATATACAGCAAAAAGTGGAGTATTTGATATAACAGTTTTATTTACAACTCCATATTTTTTTAGTACTTTTAGCCGTAAGGATAACGTACGAGAACTTATTGGTTTCAGCTTTTCTAAAATTTCATTGAATCGTAATGGCTCATTTGCTTGTGATAATTCTCTGATGATTAAGATACTCCATTTGCTTCCAATTATTGCTACTGTTCGTTCAACCGGACATGGTATATGTTTAATATAATCAAGATTTTGACTCATTTTCACTTTACCCATTGATATTAACTATCAATATGTATACTTTTGGTTTTAAATATATATTAAGTTTATTATAATTATCAAGTAATAATAAATTACTTGGTAAAAAAAAGAAAGTGATAAATATGGAAAATCAAAATTTAAAAATCGTTGGAAATGCCCTTGGAATCTTAATGAATGAACATAAACTTGAAATTCTTGAAGAATTTTGGACTGAAGAATATATTCAACATAATCCGATGATAAAGAGTGGAAGAGAATCATTTAAAGAATTTATGAAAGGGTGGCTAAATGCAATGCCAGATTTAAAGTGGGAACCTATTTTAGCACCTAATACAAAAGGAGATCAAGTTTGGGTATATGGAAAATATACTGGTACTTTTCAAAATGATTGGATGGGCGTACCTGCAAATGATAAAGAGATTAGTTTTACCGCGGTTGATATTGTACGTGTGGAAGATGGAAAACTTGCAGAACATTGGGACGTAATGGATTTAAAAACAATGTTTGAGCAGATGTCCTGATTATACTTTTTTTAAGTTCTTATAAATGAAGACTCAAATGTGGAGAAAAATAAGATGACCAAATACTATGAAACCGCAGGGAAAATAAATACACTAGAAACTTTAAATATTGCAAAGAAATTTGCACTTGAAAGAGGGATAAAAACCATTGCAATAGCATCTATTAGAGGAAAGACAGCAGAAATAGCTATTGATGTATTTAGAAACACAAAATTAAATATAATTATAACTGGTTGTAATGGTTGTGATGGATGTCCTCTCTTTTCAGAAAAAATAAGGAAAAGAATAGAAAATGTTGGATTTAAACTAATTTTTGCTCCAGAAAATTCTGTACCATATCCACCCGCAGCCCAATTGGCTTATAGGAGAATTTGCGAAGGAATGAAAGTTTGTGTTCACTTAGCAATATCGTTGGCTGAAAGGGGTGAAGTAGATATTGGAGAAGAAATAGTTGCAATTGCGGGTACTGGATGGAAAGGATATCCTAATGGTGGAGGTTCTGATACAGCAGTAATTATTGAAGCACAAAAATCTGAGACTTTTTTCAGCTATGAACCCCTACCGGACCACAAATTACACGGAAGAAAGATTAAGGAGATTTTATGCAGACCTCGATAAATATATTTTATTCTTTTAGAAAAGTGGTTGTAGGTTTCACTTTCCTTCTATAAAGTGTTCTATAAATTTACTCACTGAAACAACTTGAATCGGGAAATTCTTTTGCATATCAATATCATTACTGATGAGAACATCCACTTTTTTAAAAACCCCTGAAGCCAAGATTAATGCATCAGGTAATTTTAATTTATACTGCGATCTAAACTTCGCTCCCAATTGAGCAATATGAATATTTATCGGTTGAATATCATAATTATTTTGAACTAATAATAAGAATTGTTCTGCGTTAGAGAAATTTTTTTGATTATAATATCCAACCAACATTTCAGAAACAGTAATTACTGAAATTACGCAATTCCAACTATTTTTCTCAATTGCATTTAAAATCAATTCACAGGAAGAACTATCGGATTCTTTATTATGAATGGAAATTAAAACATTGGTATCTATACTTACCTTCATTCCCATTCATCTCTAAGATTTTGAACCAAGTCTTTTTCAAAGGTTTCGCCTTGTTTTAAAAATTCCACTAAATTAACTTCTTCAAAGGAATCAATTTTTTCCAGAATTATTTGATTTGCCTTTATGCTAAATTTAATAGTATCTCCAGGTTCAATATTCGTCATTTCTCTAATCTTTTTTGGGATTACAATTTGACTACGCTTACTTAATTTTCCGAATATCATACTAGATAATATGCAATTCATATAAATAAATATGATGGAATCAGACAAATAAATATATAGAAAATCATATTCTCAAATGCAAAAATTTTTGTTTTAACGAACATATCTGAAGAATTATGGATGAGAAAACTCAAAAGCGGAAAGGAAAATTAAACCTTCAAAAACCATCTGGAACAATTGACTTCTTTCCCGAGGAAATGGAAAAAAGGCGATGGCTTACTAGAACTATCGAAGATCTATTTAGAAAATTCGGGTTAGAGCAAATTGAGATACCTATGTATGACTTTTTCGAGTTGTACAAAGTGCGCTCTGGTGAAAAAATAATTAATGATATTTTTACCTTCTATGATCCACCGAAACACCGTGCTGAGGAAAATCCCCCTCTTTATGCATTACGACCAGAGTTTACTGCTTCACTAGTGCGCTGTTATAATTCAACTGAATTGATGTATAGACCTAAACCCCAGAAATTTTTCTATATTGGACCATGCTACAGATATGATGAGCCAAAAAAAGGAAGATATCGTCAATTTACACAAGCAGGGATAGAAATATTCGGGGCAGATACACCAGCTGCCGATGCTGAAATGTTAATAGTCGCGATCGAACTGATGAAGAAACTAGAGATAAAAGATTACTTACTTAGAATTAGCGATTTAACAGTTTTAAGAACATATTTACAAATCAACAATTTGGAAACCGATGCACAAAATAAAATTTTTGGGATTATAGATCGTATTACCAGTTCTTTACGGAAGGGGGAAATTGGAGCAATTCCAGATTTTAATGAACAAGATTATATTGATGATTATTATGCATCTATGAATGATTTGGGAATAGATCGGGAGATAATTGAGAAATTGGAATCCTTTTTGCACTTAGTTGGAACACCCTCAAAAGTATCGAAAGAACTGCAGAAATTATTCGAATCCGAACTTGAGATGTTAGAATTAATTAAAAATTCAAGATTGACCGATGTTTGCGAATTAATTGAAGCGGCCGGAGTAAAGAAGTATGTACTTGATTATGGAATCTCGCGTGGATTAGATTACTATACAAATACAGTTTTTGAGATAGATGTTCCTTCCCTTGGGACAGAAAAGCAAGTCTGCGGAGGTGGTCGCTACAATAGTTTGGTTAAGGAATTTGGTGGAGAAGACACACCTGCATTAGGGTTTTCATTTGGATTTGAACGATTACTTATTGCACTTGAAAATCAAGGAACGCTGAATGAAAAAATTCCACGTGCAAATGTATTTATTGGTACTAAAGAATCTACTCGTAAATTTGGAGTAAAGATTGCACAAAAATTGCGTAATTCTGATCTCTCAGTAGAGATTGACATCAATAACCGTTCTTTTAAAAATGTAAGTTCATTAGTTGATCGTTTGAAGATCCCATTTTTATTATTTATTGGTCCAAGAGAGTTAGAATCGGGTAAATTTACATTAAAGAATTTTATAACCAAAGAGCAGTATGAAGGGGTAAGTCTAAAAGATGTTATTAAAAATATAAAGCAATATAAAAAAATTTAGTTATTCTTCTTCTTCTCATAGTTCGGAACTTTTTTTTTAAAAGCAAGATCTTCTAAGGAAACTACTGAATTACCTGAATTTTCAGAAATTTTAGATCCATTGTTCTTTTGGTCAAACTCAGAAAGAATTTTCATAAGATCCGGGTCATCCTTAATTGGTTTTTTATCTTTATTAAGGTTCTGTTCAATGGTTTTATTTTGAGATGTTTCTGATAGAGCAATTTGTGATGTTTTAGAAGACCATTCAACCCAATCATCGGTTTTCTCAGGGGAAGAACGTTTCGGAATGGGTGTTAATGTATATGATTTATGTGAAATTTGATGATTTGGTGATTTTGGTGATTTTGGTGATTTTGGTGATTTTGGTGATTTTGGTGATTTTGGTGATTTTGGTGATTTTGGTGATTTTGGAGATTTTGGAATCTGCATAACTTTTGGGGGTTTTTTTAGATTGTCTCTTGAAGTTTCCGAAATATTTACAATTGTTTCTTTAAAAATCTCAATTAAATCAGGGTATTGCGAAATATCATCCTTGAGTTTTTCTAACTCTGTGAAATCGGATTCATCTTCCCAATTTTCGGATGATATTTTTTTTAATTGCTCAGCTTTGAAAGTTTTACCAGTGATTTTTTCTAAACGCTCAATTATTTCCTTTAAGTACATAACGATTTCTGTTTGGGTTAAATCCCTATCTGAAAGTTCACTTGATCTATATTTATTTTGATAATAGAGATACTCCTCTGATATTAAACCAAAAACTTTTGTTATTGAAATGAACTGATCTACCAATAAGAAAACCGATAGATGGGCTTTTTTCCGTTGTAATTCACGGATAAACTTTGAAAAATCTAAATTTAGTTGATCAAACGAATCTGGGTTGATGGTCATCCTCACTTAAATTCAATTTTTAATGCTTATATGTTTTTAGATAAGAAAATTTCCAATGATTTTTGCTAAATTTATTAAAAACTCATAAAAACTCTGAAAAATCTATGAATATTAATAGTGATTATAATAAAAAGAAAAAAAACATTATTCCGAAATATGTTTATTGCAATAGAATTAATAATTTGATTAATATCTACCGCGTTGTTCTCGAGATTGAGGTGGGGCAGCATCGGTAACTTTTACATTTTTTGCTTCCAATCCTTTCTCTCCTTGGTTAACATCGAATTCGACCTTATCATTTTCATTTAAATTTGCAAATTCGTCATTCATTGTAGTAATTGCTGTGTGGTGGACAAATACATCCTTATCGCCTTCATCAGGAGTAATAAATCCAAAACCTTTTCTTGCATTAAACCATTTAACTGTACCAGTTGGCATATTTTTCACTTATTTTATTTATTTTTCAAAGGAATTTTTGAATAGTTATAAAATTGGTAATTTGAATCAAAGAAATATTAAATTATTGAAAAGAAGATTTTATTCAAGAATAAACATGTTCTATTAAAATTTACTGCTCTCATTGCAGACTACTAATCCTACCTAAAGAAAATAGTCATTCTTTAGTATAAAAGTTTGTGATTTATTTTATTAAATTTCTAAATCCATTCTGTAAAATAAGATAATTTTCATACTATACGCGGAAGTTTTTATAAATGCCAAAAACAATCCAAAAACAATGCCAGAATTTAAAGATTTATCTTTACTCAAAAATAAGACCCTTT
Source organism: Promethearchaeum sp. (assembly GCA_030613185.1). Classification (GTDB taxonomy): domain Archaea; phylum Asgardarchaeota; class Lokiarchaeia; order Sigyniarchaeales; family Promethearchaeaceae; genus Promethearchaeum. The sequence continues at coordinate 1,400 of JAUWMK010000223.1, read as the reverse complement.
TCATCTTTGATATGGATGGAATTCTATGGAATTCTATGGAGCCAATCCCATCGGGAATTAGTGCAGTCCAAAAACTTCACAAACTCGGAAAGCAAGTGGTTTTTTTAACAAATAATTCCTCAAAATCAAGAGAATCTTATAAAGAAATACTATCTCAGTTAGGAATCAGCTGTGAAATCAAAGATATATTTACATCTGGGTACTTGACTGCCAAAATCCTTTCGTGTTTATATCCATCAGCAAAAATATTTGTTATTGGAGAAGAAGGGCTAATAACAGAATTAAAATTGGAGGGGTTTAAAATTCTTAATGAAGAATTTCCTGATCTTGAGAATAAAGAATCGATTCCAATCAATATTAGAGCAGATTTGATTGTTGTAGGTTGGGATAGAAAAGTAACCTATAATAAATTCCGTACTGCTATGTCATTGATAAAAAATGGAGCTAAATTTTATGCAACTAATGATGACGCGTCATTTCCCGCTCCGAATAATCAATTATGGCCTGGAACCGGAGCAATAATTGCATTTTTATCAACTGCACTGAACAAGAAACCTGAAAACATATTTGGAAAACCAAACCCTGACGGCATTCTTTCAATCCTTAGAATTAATAAAACTTTGCAGGATGAAGCTGTATTAATTGGAGATCGTTTAAACACGGATATTCTTGGTGGAAATCGGGCTGGAATTACCACAATTGCAGTTGAAACAGGAATAAATAATCGGCAAGATCTATTAAAAGCACCGCAAGAACAACACCCAACTTATTTTTTTACCAATCTTGATGAGCTTATAAAGAGAAATTTTTTTAGGAATTAAGGTTTTTAAAAGTTAGAAAAAATTTTTAACTTTTTTGAGGATGATTTTTTTGGATAAAAATAACGAAATTAGTGAATTAATCACTCGTTTGGGCGATCGCAATACTAAAGCCCGGCTCGACGCTGCTAACATGTTAGCAAGATTAGGAAAAGACGCATTAGAACCTGTAACCAACCTTTTAAATAACGAAGATAGTAGCTATCGTAGAATTAGTTGCTATATACTTGGAAAAATGGGAGATCCAGACTCAGTTGAGCATTTAGTTGAAGCATTAGGTGATGATTCACCAGATGTTAGAAAGAGTTCAGCCCAAGCTTTGAATAGAATTGGAAAACCATCGATTCAACCACTAATAAAAGCTCTCGGAAATATTTCAAAAGATGTTCGTGCCAGCGCGGTTTGGAGCTTGAGCAAAATGGGAAATATAGTTGTTGAGCCTTTATTAGAAGTTTTAAACAGCCCAGTTAAAGATGTTCGTGCAAGTGCTGTTTGGGCATTGTCTAAAGTAGGAAATCCATCTATTGCTGGTTTAATTAGTTTAATAGAAGATCCAGACAAAAATATGAGAGAAAGTGCAAT
>JAUWMK010000374.1 GCA_030613185.1 Promethearchaeum sp. | reverse complement strand
AAAGCTTCAGAAAGAGATGTTAAAGCCATACCAAGTAATTTTGCATCATAAGTAAATAGATCTTGCAAACTTCCTTTCAATTCTTTTTTCTTTTTATTATTATTCAATTTCCCTATGATTCTCACCTTGATAAGTAATTTTAGATTTATTATTTGATATTGGATTAAGGTTTAATTTATATATTTTCATTCAATACGTGTTTTTTCATTAATATAATATAATAATAAATTAAATTGGAGTTTTGAGAAATAGAAAATTTAAAAGTTCAGAATTAATGAATAATTAAAAAACAATTATTGAGAAGAGATTATTTTACTCTTTCCTTTTGATCTAAAATTGGGAGATGAATTAAAAAAATTCCCACATACAGGGCAATTATAATTAGTTAAGCTTGTATTTATGGCAGAATTTTCATATTGGCAGTGTGGACAAATAACAAACCATTCGAATATTATCTTTTTAGTCATAAGGTTGTAGTCTCGCTAAAATTATACAGTTATAATGCGTTAATTCTTACTAAATATGAATGAATTAAAACTGCCATTTTATCATCAAATTTCTGATAAATTGCTTGATTAGTAAGACATTTTTCAATTTGGGTTTTATATTCATTATAAAACATATCTAATCCTTTGTGAATTTCTTCGTTTAAAAAATCTTGTGTCATATCGGGTCTGAATAAAATTGTGAGTATTAAATCATGTTTCGAGATAATATTCATTGTTAAATTTAATCCTTCAACGAAAATTCTTTTAATATCTCCTATGTTTTCTTCTCCAAATAATGAGAGTGCACTTATAAAATTAGACATAAGATGTAGATTAAATGTATTATTAGTTTGAAACTGTTTTGAATATAAAATATCTCCTCCTTTCCTAGCAATAAAAATTCCTAAAAGATATTTATCTAATATTCTCTGGATCTTTAAATTTATTGCATGAATTTCGTTAGAAACTTGAAAATATGTTTTAATTTGTTCCAAAGTTATCAACATCTATTTGATCAAATCATTATAATTTTTGATCAAATCACTATTTAACTAAATTTTTTTATCCTTTTAAATGATATCCTATGATAACCCTTAGTAATAATCGGAAAGTGTACATGAAGAATATATATTTAAATAATGAAATTGTATCAAAATTTCTCAAAATGTTAATCTTCTTTAATGAAGAAAAGAAAAAATGTAATTTCCCTTCATGTATATATTAAATGGGAATTTTTCCCCATTTTTTTTCTTCCAAATTTTGAATTGCAAAATTCAAACAAGTAATTAGAGCTAATGTTGCAATTTCTTTTTTATTTTCTGTCTTTCGGAATATTATCGGTGTAGAATGAAGTATATCCATTAATTCTTCATGAGTAAGAACTAAGTTTTCCAATTTGGCTGCTAATTGTTTTTCAGTTTCATTTTGACGGTTTTTCGAATAATTTTTATCTACTAAATATCTCTGCCATGATTCATTTACAAATGTATTTGTTCTTACTACATATTGTGGAGTGAGAATATTAGTTCTATTTGGAACTGCATCGACAGCAAACATACTATTATTATCAATAATTATTGAATTAAATCCGATTGTTTGATTTTTTCCTAACACTTTATAAAATAAATTCACATAAGAACTTACATTTCGGGCCTGTTCAAGGGCTATTCTTGTTCGACAAGTTGTAGGAATCATCGTAGATGATCTAACATTTGTTTTTATTATTGTAGTTAGCACAAAAACACCATTTTCATTTTTTGCAATAGGAAAATTTAATGCAGCACCGAATTTTATTCCAAAAATTGCAGGATTATTACCCAGTTTATGTAAAACAAAGCTAGTACAGGATTTGAAAATTAAAGTGAAATCAAAATTTTGCCCAAACACTGGAATACTATCATAATTCATAACTGAAATAGCAGTACATCCTAATGGATCAATATCATTTTCTTCTGTCATGTCTGGAATAATTTTACCATAAAGGATGTCAAACCATGTGTTTTGGATAAGAATATCATTAAAATTTATTTTGATACCTAATTTATTAGTTGCCCCCTCAGCAATACCATTCATTTCATCAATTTGTTCACTAGGAATAAATGGTACATACTCTAAGGCGAGTTTTTTTAATTCAGAATATGATGTTTCAAATTGAGGGCTAAGTAGTATAAGTATGTTTTTAAGAGAAAATATCTGCTTATAGAGATTTTGGCCAGTTAAATACCCTAAATCATATGAATTTTCTGCTGATACATAAAGATATGGTTGAGAATTACTTTCTTTCCATATTGCTTCACCATCAACATGTCTTATCGAAAAAATCCTAATGCTACCGTATAAAACCATTGTTATAATGATGAACATCAGGAAAATTGATAGAATTTTCTTTGAAAGTTTAGAATTCATGAAAAGAAGTTTATTGGAATTGAATTTGCGAATACTAAATTTATTTTCTTTCGATTTTTTAGCTTTATCTTTTGACATATATCTCAAATTCTTAATAAAATAATTTAAAATCCGATAAAACTTCCATAATCTTAAGAAAATCGTATAAACGAAAATTTTTTACTTTAAATGAAAATCAAAAAAAATTCGGAAAAAAAAAATCTGCTACTTTTCAAAAAGATCACAGCAAAATCTGAGCGGCAACAAATGCAACTAGAAAATATTTACAGAAAAAAAAAGGAGGTTATATTTCTTAGATTAATTTATAACCTAAAGCGTTTTTTCAAATAATTTTTAATTTCTTCCCTACTTTCTCAATTGCGGTTAATGCCATATCTAAATCTTCACGTGTCAGTAAGGCATTCATTTGCACCCTAATTCGAGATAATTCACGAGCAACCATTGGAAAAACTATAGGTGTTCCGTAAATTCCTTCTTCTCTAAACAAGATGTCTGCCATTTCTTGAGCTGGACCTGGATCCCCAATAATTAAAGGAATTATAGGTGTACATGAGTTCCCTGTATTAAAACCAAGATTATCCAATTTTTCTTTAAAGTAATTTGTATTTTCCCAAAGATTTTTGTAATGTTGAGGTTCTGTTTCAACAACGGAAATTGCAGCATTATTTGCAGCAACTATAGCAGGAGGATGAGCAGTACTGAGTAAATATGACCGGCTTTTATTAGTAACGAATTCACATAAATCTTTTGAACCTGCAACAGTTCCACCAAAAACACCAAAACCTTTACTAAGTGATCCTCCTTCAACATGCACCCTTCCTTGCAAATTATAATGGGCGACAATTCCACGTCCGTTACCTAACATACCTTCACCATGGCAATCATCCACGAAAATCATAGCACCGTAATCTTCGCAAACATCAGCGATTTTATCTAGTGGTGCCATGTCTCCATCCATCGAAAAGACACCATCTGTAATGACAAGAATTCTTCTTGCATTATCTGAATCGGCTTTTTTAAGAGCTTTTTCGAGTTCACCCATATCGTTATGGGCATAAACACCTTTAGTAGCTTTAGTAAGGCGTACTCCATCAATAATCGAACCGTGGTTGAGTTGATCAGAAATAATATAATCCCCTTTTCCAACTAATTGTGGAATAACACCTTGGTTTACAGCAAATCCTGTTTGACACAATAGAGATGCTTCTACGCCTTTAAATTTCGCAAAATGTTCTTGGAATTGTTTGGTTAAATCAAAAGTTCCTGCAATAGTAGGAACTGCACCAGCACCTATCCCATATTTATCAAGAGCGTCTCGTGCTGCTTTAATAATTTTAGGATGGGTTGCTAATCCGAGATAATTATTTGTATTGAGCATTAAAACTTTTTTTCCATCTACAACTGAATGTGGCTTTGATCCAGTTTCCAAATGTCGAATTACCCAATTTAGATGATTATCATATAAGTATTTCACTTCTTCTTTTAGAAATGCTTCAGGTTCTCTTTTCATGTTAATTTTCACCAGTTTACAATACTCTCGCATTCATTTTTAATAATTTCGTGATATTAAAAATTAACAAAATGCAAGATTTCAATTAACGATAAATCCTTGTCGAATAAGAATATTTTCTTTGAAGTTTCCTTTCCCATAAAATTGGGAAATCTACAAATCATCATCTTTAAATTACGCGAAAAAAAGCTATAAACAAGATCTTTGATAATTATAACTGATACAAAGTAAGTTTATGAAAGCTTATGCAAGTTAAAAAGTGAGAAAATATGAGTGAATTAGAAAAAATTTTAGTTATTGGCGCTGTTGGACAAATAGGAAGTGATTTGGTCCCTGCCTTACGTGAAAAATATGGAAGAGACAATGTGATTGCCACAGGTAGAAGAAGTCAACCATCAAAGAAATTGCGTGAATCAGGACCTTTTATTTATTTAGATGCATTGGATATTGATGCTTTGAAGAAAGTCGTTTTCGAGAATGAAATCGATGTTATTTATCATTTCGCTTCTGTGTTATCAGCGACTGGAGAAAAAATGCCCCAAACATCATGGGACCTTAATATAAATAGTTTAATTAATGTTTTAGAAGTTGGAAGGCGCTATGGTGTTAAAAGAATTATCTGGCCATCATCTATTGCAGCGTTTGGACCAACAACTCCTAGAAAAAATACTCCAAATGATACAATTTTGCAACCGACAACTATGTACGGGGTTACAAAGGTTGCT
>JAUWMK010000284.1 GCA_030613185.1 Promethearchaeum sp. | reverse complement strand
TTTGTAGAAACGATTTTTGAAAATAACAGAATTGCTGGAATTAAAGCAACAAAAGAAAATCGAGAAATTGTTTATAAATCCAACATAATAGTTGACGCTTCAGGAACCGCCGCCGTAATCCGAACATCTCTTCCACCTAATTATGGAATTGAAACGTGGAAACTAGGATCAAATGATGTTATGTTTGTTCCAATACGATATTTTAAATGGAAATACCCCGATCAACCACACCCCTATCCAATGATCAACAGTGTATCTGATATTGCATTTCTTAATCCTTCATTCTCAAAAGAACAAGGAGTTTTTGGTGTCGGACAACTTGGATCTTTTGAAAAAGCTAATAACATCTTAGATTCCTTTATTGAGCGAATGAACTGGCCTCCATTTGAAATTATTAAGAAAGAACAAGGCAGAACACCATATAGAAGACCCCCATTTTCCTTAGTATCTGACAATTTCATATGTATTGGTGATGCGGCTGCAATTACTCAGCCTTTTTCAGGTCATGGAGTAACCGCAACCTGGTATCTATGCAGAATAATTCCAAAAATTCTTCAAAAAATTCCAAAAGGTGAAGAAAGCTTTAAAAAAAAAGATTTATGGGAGATTAATGTTCGATATTTCACTACACAAGGTGCAGATTACGCCTTCTTATTTACTCTTCTATCTGGGTTCTTTGATTTTTCTGATAAAGAATTAAACTACTTATTTAAGAATCTGGAATTTTTATCAAAACCTTTTTCTCCATCAAATTCAGCAGAAATAGATAATCAGGAGCAATTTCATTTAAAGATATCAGATATTATAAAAATTATTTATTTTGTCTTAAAGGGTATTATTTTAATAAAAATTAAGATGAAAAATTTAATCAAAGTCTTAAAATTAAAAAAACTTGCGGGAAAAATTAAAAAACACTATATTAAATATCCAAAAAATCCAGCAGATTTTACAAATTGGGTCAAGAAGGCGCAATATTTATGGTATCAAAAAGAAAAAATGAACTCAAAATAAAATCTTTTTTTTGATCCAATCATTTCAGAAAATATGATACCTCCAGAACAATGGAAAGAAAATCTTGAAATGAATCGGAAAGGTAAGGATGATTATTTTGCACAACACCAGGAGAGCCCAATCCCCATAAATGAAAGACAAAATTTTGAAGGTTTAAAATATTTTACTCCTAACCCGAACTTTTACTTTGAATTAGATCTACATGAGCATGATAAAAAAGAAACAATCCAGATTCAAGATTCCAAAGATAATACGCGAAACTTGATAAGATGGGGGGAATTTATATTCGAGATCGACGGTAAAGAGTGCAAACTTCAAACTTATAAGAGCGATCCCAATGAAAAATACCTTTTTGTCCCATATCGAGATGAAACAAGCGGAAAAGAAACCTATGGAGCAGGAAAATACTTAGATCTTGATGAAGAAAACAACAGAACACAAACTGGAAAATGGATTTTGGATTTTAATGTAGCTTATAACCCACTTTGCGCATATAATAAAAATTATGCATGCCCATTTGTACCTCCTGAGAATTGGATGACATTATCAATTTTAGCTGGGGAAAAAAAATATCATGATTAACTTTTTTTTCTAAATTTGATTAAACTCAACAAATAACATCGATTCCTTTCGTTTCTTTACAAATTTTCGCTAGTGGTATTATGACAAAAAACGAAAGACTGATTAATAAGAAAGCCAACCCAATATCGCCAAATAATTCAGTTAATTTTGAATTAATAAACAATCCAAGAGTCAAACCTAAAGCGAAAATAGTAGATCTCCAAGCAGTTCCAATTCCACGTAATTTTGTAGGTAAAGTTTCCACGCATAAGATGCGCGTCTGGATAATCAAACCTTGTGAGATAAATGTCCTTAATGACAACCCAAAAAGTCCAGATAATAAAGCAATTATATATGATTCTGATTTAATTCCAAATGATAAAAGAACAATTGCAAAGGGAAAAAACAGAGAATACACATAGAAAATTTTTTTTCTACCAAATTTATCGGAAGCTCTTCCAGTTACCAAGTAGGATATTATTGCAAAAACACTGGTAGCCAGTAAGATTAGAGTCACATCTTCTGGCGAAAAGTGTTCGGATAGTAACAACTCTCCAACAGAACCTATCGGCTCATTAAGACCAATAATGAAGGAAATTAATAAAATTAGAATAAAAGATTTTCTTTCTTCAGATTGAAATGGTTTCCAAAAATTTTTCATCAAGTTTTCTTTTTTATAGCCGGGAGATCGGCGTTTAATTTTTAATTCTTGAAAAGCAGTAGTTTCTTTGATTTTGAAAGCAAGAAATGAGAAAGGAATTGCTAAGAATGCAAAATATATTATTCCCCTCCAAGATCCTACAGGAGAAGTATCTGTTATAAATATCATTCTAAATATTATCGTTGCTACTGCTCCTAATACTCCAAAAACCATTACTAAATTGGTATATGTACTTCTCTTCTCTTTTGGAGCTTCTTCCGCAATAAATATAGTATAAATATCGGCACTAAAGAACATATATAACAAAAATAATGAAAATGTAAACATCAAAGGTGATTTTGAGAAATACATAAGAATTGAAGCAATCCCCATCCCTAAAAGAGTAATAAAAAGAAAAATCCTTCTTCCCCAAACATCAGCTAAAAGTTGAATAAAAAGAACGAAATACATTCCTAAAGATGCCCAAGCTACTAATTTAGTATATTCAAAATCTTGAATCTGAAATTCTTCAGCCACCTTTGAAGGAATTAGTTGAGGAAAAACGGTAGTATAGGTATCAAAAACTTCCATTATAGCAAGGAAAATAAAAAGGAAAAGGAAATATCTCGCGCTTTTACCGTACTTTTTGTTCAAATTTTTTTCAGATTCATCAAATTCCATTATTTCTAATTTATTGATAAATAATATATATCTTTTTAAAAAGAATGAAAAATTCTTTTACAGATTTGATAATAATGTCTTCTTAAGTATTATTTATATTTTTTTATAATAAGAAAATTGAAAATAACTTTTAAATCCAATTTTCTTGTATGTATTAACAGCAGGTATATTATCTGCTCGAACATGAATTAAACACAAGGGAGAATGTTTAAATAATTCTTGAACCGAACGAGAAACCAGTGATGTAGCAAATCCAAGTCTTTGAAAATCGGGATCCGTTGCTACAGTTGATATTATCCCAACTTCATCTCCAATCCATATTTGAGCAAAGGATACTATTTTATTTTCGCGCTTTATACCAAACCATCTATGGGTTTCGATAAACTCCAAATTTTTCCCCTGAACTTCACCCCAAAAATGAGGATCTGCTTTCCTAAATAGAGAAGCGATTTCTTCTCGGTCAGATTCATCCAAAACATCCGAAATTAGTTCATTATTTATCACATTTTCTCCTGGATGAATCACCATTCGATTCAAAGGAATTTCTTCCTTATTTTCTTTATATTTCGGGATTAACAGATCCTTTTGTATTCTCAAAACTGTAATATCCATGGAGATCATATCAACTTGGTTTGTCAAAAGCTTTACTGCTTCATTACTCCCACGTATTTGAATATTTTTATCTTTATAATTTAGCAGCATTCCTTGAATTTCCCCATCATTATCAATTGCAATCCAAATTTTTGTGAGTTCGGGATATTGCTTAAGATCCATAATAAAAAAGAAATATTCTTCTATTCTTTTTTCCACATAACGCCAAAACATTGGTTCTGTGGTGGAATCAAGGTGTATGATTTTCATATGATTTTTTAGAAGATGATCTAATTCAAAAAATTTGCTAAGATTTGCTGTTCATATTTCGTAGATGATATCATGATGATGAACTTGTATTATTGCGTTTCATATTCCCATATACTCTTACTTTTGATAACGATTAATATTATTAAACGTGAGAAAAAATGAGCGCTTACAAAGCAGTTTTAGTAGGAGAAGCAGGTGTCGGTAAATCCACATTATCTCGCATGTTAAGATGCAAACCAGTGGAATCTTTTAGAAGAAAGCCAACTATTGGAGTCAATATCGAGCAGGTTAAAACAGATAATGGAAATATGTGCCTATGGGATCTTGGAGGTCAAAGACGGTTTCGAGTTATGTGGGACAACTTTATGCGAGGTTCAGAGTTAACAATACTAGTTACAGACAGTAGTGCAGCTAATGTTATGTTGACCAAAGACATAATTGAACGGCATATGAATAATTCAGCTGCAAAAATCATTGCAATTGCAAATAAACAGGATCTTAAAGGGCGTATGAAACCCGATGAAATCGAAGCAGCGTTGGGAGTTCCAACCTTCGGTATGATCGGAATTGATTCAAAAAATGAGAAGAAGTTAAAGAAGATAATCGAAAAAAGTCTTTAGAATTATCATTTTTTTATTTAATATTTTTAATTTAATTTTTTTAATTTAATTTTATTCAATTTTTATATTAAAAATACTATTTAAATTGTCTTTATTTTTATATATTTTGAAATTACTTTCATGCCAGAGAAAATTTATTCACTAATACTTATTTACGAGCCAAATATTAATAATTTCTAAATTGTGGCTTTAGTGATCACATATTTAAAAATCTAATGGGGAAAAGTGTATGTGATTTTTTAAATTCACTCCCGACTCAAGGTTTAACTATCATTTCATATTGACTCACCTTTTAGTTTCAGATCATAAAAAAAAAAAATGAAAAAAAATTAAATAGAAGTTTTGAAAAAGTTCTTCTTGGTGGATGAAACATGGTTTAATTCAGTAGAAATGAGTTATGTGATTAAAAATGAAAAGAAAAACAACTATATCTATTTCGATTTTAATACTTTTCGTAATGAGCGGACTTATTTTGAATGTATCTGCAGTAGAAAGTACATTAAAAATTGAACGGGAAGCTTTTTCGTTTTCTACGATAGAAACTGTTACCGTTGAAGATTCTGTATCCCGCTATAACCGAGAAGATTGGGTTATTATCGAAAATGTAGAACCTGGATTAATGACATTGGAAGTATCATGGGCGAATTCTTACAATATTGATTGTTATATATCTACATCGGCTTCGAGATATGATGCCTTAGCTCAAGGAATCACAACCCTTAATCCAGAAAGCTGTGGTTACGAAATCACAACTGCTGGAAACTATTATATTGGAATTGTGATGACTTCCAAAGGACGGGTTGACGATACACCTTATACAGCGGTTGCTACCTTCTATTCTGGTTCAGGATCTGATGATATCACAGCCCCTGAAGTATCTATTATGTCCCCAGCTGACGGTGCTATTGTTTCGGATACAATTTCAATTACTGCAACAGCTAGTGATTTAGAATCAGGAATGGATTATGTAGTATGCAATTTTGGGGGAACATCTTTAGGAGCGGATTCATCAAGTCCCTACTCTTGGACCTTTGATACAACCACTTTTTATGATGGAATTTATACCCTTACAGTAACGGCCTACGATATTGCCGGTAATTTTGCCACAGACACGATTTTGGTGGAAACTGATAATGGCATAATAGAACCAGATGGAGAAAAGATCGCTGTCTTCTTCTGGGCTAGTGATGCGGGAACTCAAGCAAATATCGACGAATATTGGACTATTTTACAAGCCGAAGGGTATACTAAAATATTCGATTTTAAAGATACAGTAGATTTTGAAGCAGATTTTGCAACTGTTGAAGCTTATGAAGATCCTGAAGATACTATTTTCTTCTATCTCTTTGGTCATGGGAATAACAACGGAGAAGATAGTTTAACAGCTTTTGCACCAGGAACAAGTGTAGTCTATTCAAGTGAACTCCGTGTTATGTTTGATACTTTAGATGCAGAACGGATTGGTTATTTAGTTGAATCGTGTCATTCCGGTGGATTTCCACTTGATTTTCAAGCCGATCCATATCTAGCGATGTCTACATCTGACGAAGATCACAACTCCTATGCTTTAAGCACTCTTCCAGGGGAAGGACTATTCTCAGATGCATTCTTTGACCATGTATATGATGGTTTCAATGCTGTTGATTCGTTCTACTTTGCAAGGCAAGTTGTTTTTGATAATGCCCGAAATGATCGCTTCAGCCAATTTCCTTTAATAGAGGATTATTCTGATTATGTCTGGTTCACCTAAACTTTGAACCGCAAATAATCTAAATCCAAGTAGAGCTAAGTATCTACTTTTTTTTTTTTATTTTATTATTTTATTGGTTTAATTAAAGATTAATGATATTTTTTTCGGACTATTTAAACCTTC
>JAUWMK010000107.1 GCA_030613185.1 Promethearchaeum sp. | reverse complement strand
TGGGGATCGAGTGATCCAATTGTGTAATATCCAAAAATATATGAATGAGGTAGAATGTTCATGTTAAAGAAAATTATTTATGCAAAAGACTATAATAAAAAGTGTATATAATATAAAATCCCAAATATTACTTGATTTTTGATCCTTGAATTTATGATAAATAGAAATAAAAGTATTTTTAGAAATAAGTGTCTGATTTCTTTTCTCCCTTCTATTGTTCCAAATATCAAATATTTTTCTATTTATTTCGTAAAAATAACCTCCTTTTTCTTCATAATAAGGAATATAAAGATAAGAAATGATCTCTTCTTCCCATTTTTCAAAATTCTGATATATTTCATTCATTTCTTGTTCATACTCTCTTCTTCTTTCATCTAAATAATCTTGATAATCATCACCATATAATTCTTCATCAGAAGGACCATTCAAATACTCACAATAAGGACATGATTCCAAATTAAATTCTACTTTTTCAGTGAAGTTATTTATTTTTCCATTCTTTTTAACATCTACGATTTTATAATCATAATTGGTTGAAAAATCAATATTTTGGACTTTTCCACAATTAGAACAAAATCCTGCAATTTTAATTTCATCTACACTAAGATCATAAATTATAGAAGGATGAGTGATAAGAAATCTTGAATTGCTAAATCTACTTTTTAATTCATTAATTGTTACCATTCTAAGGTCTTCATTATTGAAGTTCTCATTAGAAATAGTGACAAATTGCTTAGTATCAAAAACATATAAAGCAAAAAGATATTTCAATAAAATTCGGTTATTTGGAAATACTGAATTAATAAAATCTTTTTGAAGAGCTTTGGATTTATAATCAGGGATTAATCGTTCATATTTTGGTTTTATGAGATTCTTTCTAATATATGTTAAAAATCTTTTTTGCACTTGATTGCAAACCTTTGTTAGGTCTTTATAGTCTTCTTTTTCTAAATATTGAATATATCTTTTTAGAAATTCATTAAAATGGTTCATTTTTTCAAATGTAACTCTATTAGGTCCACTTAATTGAATAATATCTTTTTTATATTTCTCAAATTCGATTGAAGGAATACTTAATTCAATAATATGTTGAGTAAAAACTTTAAAAAAATTTAAATTTCGAGTAATTTCAAAGAAATAATCTTCAGAATGAACTATGTCTGGGTCATTTTCAATAATATCAGCCGATATATAGAATAATTTAAATAATTCTTCTTGTTTTAACCAATGTATATATGTTTTCACTACTGGAAAAGAAGAATATAAATCTTGCGTATTTATAAAACTAATGTACCTGTTAATATTTTCATTTTGTCCATCCTTATGAAGTAAAAATAAATCAAGAGCATTAGATAATGCATTTGGGTGACTTAATTCAAAACCAAATTCTCCTATTACAAATATAATATCATGATCTTGGTCTTTTTTTTCATTAATTTCTTCAATTAACTTAACTAAACCTTTCCAATATAGATGCTTATAACCATTGGGATCTTTATGTAAGGCACCGAGATGGAGTACCAATATATCACAACCTTTGAAATTTTTACAATATTCAGGGATGTATGTAGGATGTCCATCTGTATCGCCTAAAATTCCAATTTTAATTGGTTTTTCCCTTGTTTTGTGTTTAATATTAAATATTAAGCTAAGAGAATGAGATCCTCCTCCTATTTCACGATGAAAAGCCCTAAATACATTGAATTCTACTTCATAATCTTCCTCTCCTAAAACCAATTCATTTTCATTATCATCAAAATCAGATGGATATTTGATAATTGAATCGAATATGAGCTTTGATTTCATTTCAGGTTGTATTTCAATAAACACTAAATCTGGCCATTGATAAACAGAGAATTGTTTATAGCAAGTAGGATTCATGTAAATGAATCTTTTAATGTTCTTAGATTCCATTTTTGTTAATAGTGGAATTATACTTGCAAAATGATCTGGATGAAAATGAGTAATAAATATGTGCTTAATAAATCTGATATCCAAACCATGAGATTTGATATGATCAAATGTATTAAAACCAGGATCAATTACAACAATTTCTTTATTGATATTGATAAAATATGATCCCCCTTCAACATTATAAACAGATGGATACCATGAATTCCATATTTTGCTAAAGCAACAGAAATTATTTGGATTTGGAGTCAAGGGAATATACTTTCCCTTTACGTAAATTTCTTCTAGAATTTTTTCATTTGCTTTTGATTTCGCCTTAACCTTCTCAAAAATTGTAATATCTTCTTCTGTCATTTAATAATCAGTATATTTGTTTTATATGTTAATTAGAAAACTATAGATAAAACTATCACTAAATTCATCTAATAGAAGTCTTCATTAACATCAATAATAGTTACAGTAACTAATTTCGACCATGAAATTACTCCATAATCAATCCAGCTCTCCATAAGAAATGTCATACCAATCTAAATTTTATTTACTATGCACTAGGATATAAATTTAATGGGTAAAGGACATAATACAGAATAAATATGAAAAAAAGGAAACTTGATCCGAAATATAATTTTTTTGCTGCTCCACATCCAACTGTAGTTGCGGGAACATTTGTCAATAATAAGCCAACTTATACAACATTAGGAGATTTTGGAATTCTCTGCGCTTATCCCTTACATGTTTATATCGCTTCTGTCCATACCCATTATCTTAATATAGGTATAAAAGAAAATATGACTTTTAGCGTAAATATACCTAATCCAGACAATTTGGTTAAAACTGATTATGTTGGAATTGTTTCAGGACATAAAACAGACAAATCAAAAGTGTTTGATTTCTTTGTGGGAGATTTAAAAACTGCACCCATGATAGACGAATTTCCAATAACTATGGAATGTGAAGTTCATGATATAAAACGAGTAGGGAGAAATGATGTTTTTATGGCTAAAGTGAAGAATATTTATGCTGATAAAGAATGTCTTGAAAATGGTGATATCAATATGGATAAAGTAAATCCGATTACGCTTTTTATGGATCTGACTTATCGCACAATTGGAAAAACTGTTGGGATATCATATCAAGTAGGTAAAAATTTTAAACCTTCTCAATAATTTTTTTTTTGTTTTTGAAAAATTTTGATGTACCATATCCTTGAATCCAAAATGTAAGTATTTCAGAATATATAATCACTTTTTGACCAACTACTTGAATTATCCTTCCTACTTCTGTCCCGCTGCTAGGCCCAAAGAATAGTAAGTACAAGTAAATTACTAAAATGATCCCCATTGTGATATACACATAGGACAACATTCGTGGAAATTCTTTATCACGTAGGAATGCCGTGACATAACAGATGACAACGGGTAAGGTTATTGGAAAAGCGAGATAAACAAAAAACATATGAGCGCTTAGAGATGCTTCTGATTTATCCCATGGGGCAAATCCAATTCCGATGTAACCGATCGCTGCAATGAATCCTAAGATACTTCCCAAGATTATAAGGGTGTAATTGATTTTGTTAGTTTTAAAAAGAGATGGAATTAAGACAAAATAGGGCATCATCATTAAACCGCAAAATAAGGTTGCCAGTAAAAATAATGTAGACGAAACCATGTTGGATTCCCCAGAATATCCTGTTTCCATCCCCAAATCACTAAAAAAGTTATTGAAGAAAGAATATCCGTGCATGGTAGGATCAAAAGTGTTTCCTCCCGAAAAAGTAAACATCGCAATAATCGTTAATATAAAGAAAAGGGAACTACCAATCACGGGTGCGAAGAGTGCCCACTGTTTCAATTTGTTTTTATCCATAGATTTTGTTTGTTCAGAAGTTGTATTTAATTTAGTGTAATAATTTTTCAATAATAAAGTGGAAATCTGTAGGAGTATCATATCAAGTTGGTAGGATTTTTAAACTACAAGAACTCTAAATCTTAGCACTGTCATCTTCAGAGGCAATAAAAAATAATTTACAGTGATTTAATCTTCAGAAAATTTTGGGAAACCATCTTGGAACTTTCTTTTTATACTCTAAAAACTCATTTCCAAATATTTCTTCTAAGATACTCTCTTCAATTTTTACCATTTTATCATACACAATGAAAATTACGATAAAGACCCCGAGAGATATCAAAGAAATTGAGAAACAAATAACTGCGATATAAATCAACAAGATACCGAGATACATCGGATTTCTGACATATTTAAAAATTCCATTGGTAAGTAATTTGTCAGGCACTTCTTTATCCTTAAATAGAGTTTTATGAGAGATTTGGATTAAAGCTAGAGCCACAATTCCAAAGATTAGACACAAAATAATCCGAACAAATAGTGGAACTACGTCATTTAACTGGGTTGACCAATTTAATACCTGCCCGTCCAATATCGAGACAATAGCAAAAATAATTGGCGTTGTAATAAGGATTAAATGAGTACGAGGTGCTTCTCGTTCTTGATGAGTCAAATTACTTTGATTCATAATAGATATTATGTTTGAACGATTTTTAATTATTTTTAGATTGTCCTAATTTATAAAATTAAAAATGAACGGAGAAAACATGGAAGAAATCGAAGAAAAAAAATCGTACCGGTGGTGTGGAATATCCTTCCATGCCATTATTGACATGAAATTTGGACACACGACCTCAGGATTTCTTATTCAAGCGCAATTCTGCGAAAGATCTGACCCTTTTTTTCAGAAACTCGATTATGAGTCCTGCGCTCTAACCAACTGAGCTACACCGGCTTGGAAAATAATTGGAAACAGAAATTTCAATCTCCAATTAATCTATAAAATTAATTATATTTTTAAAAAATTTTGGTTCAGAAAAAAAAATGGTCAAAAACGCAATAATTTTCTAGTGGAAACTAATCTTTTTGCGTATAGTCTTTTTTCAATATCTTCCCATCCATCTGAGTCTTCTCCAAATGCTCCAAAAAAGGATTCAATGGGTCTTTCCTCATCTTTATTTTTTTGCGTCATCTAATACCATATAAATTAGAAATATAAGAAATAAAATATTTATCATAATGCAAACGAGAACAAACCCGCTAAAAATAAAAAACACTAAAAATAACCCACCTGATTCTAAATTTGTTATTCTTAATTTGGGAGGAAAAAAGACTCAAATTCGGGTTTTGAATGAGGCAGAGATACCGGAAAATTTAATTCCCCATAAAATCATGGTAAAAATTTATGAAGAGTCTAAGAAAAGGGATTTAGAGATCGAAGAGTAATGATGTATTCTATCATTTCAGTAAACAGAGAACTTTTGATTTTAATATTAACCATGAATTTTGAAGAATACTTTTCATTCCGATCAAATTAATATTAAATTCTTGAATTGGAATATTATGATTTGTTTTTAAAGTGGAAGTGAGTTCTTCTATGGTTGATAATTTTCCATTTTTTTCATCTATAAATTCTGCTTTTCCTAAATATGAATTATATTCAATTAGACCGTTAACTGTCATAGCTTTTCCTAATCCAATTCTTTCTAATCCTAACTGATTAATCGTTTCTTTATCTAATGCAAGATATCCAGAAAATCCCGTATCAAATATGAAATACTTAATTATAGAAATATTAGTGGTCGGATTGAAAACTCTAATTGGAATTCTAAAAGTATTTGTTTGTTCTTCAATATTCCATGCAACTGCTATTTCCATTTTTAATCAACTTTAAAATTCTTTAAATCTTTATTTAGTTCTTTAATTTCTTCTTTAGAAAGAAATAAAATACCTTTTGGATCAGATTTAAGGATCTCAATTTGTTCTTTTGAATAAGGTCCAACGATATACGGAAGAGTTCCTGCATATTTAAAATCCAAAACATATTTTCGAGTTGCTTCTTTTAAAAAATCACTTCTACTACTATAAAATCCTTTTTGAATTATCTCATCCACTTGTTTTAACAATTTTTTTGGTAAGCGAATTTGTAATGTCTGCATTTTATTTTTCCACCATAATTACTAACGTAATTAAGATATTTAAATCCATTAGAATTTTCTAATTCTCGCTTTCATAGGATTTAGATCTATTAAAGTAAAATAGAAAATTCCGAATCCTTAATTTTAATTTTAAACTTATCATAGAGTTTGGATAAAACTTTCTTCATAATCGCGGTTTGTCTTTGGTTTTCCAAAATTTTTATTGTTCTGTAGCCCAAAATATAAAGTGCTTCAGCTATTTTATCTTGAAAATTGGGCAAATTATTTGAAACAGAAATCATCTCTATAAAACCTTCTATTATTTCATTTAAATTCTGCGGATTAAAGATATGGATTGTGATATCAGCTCTTTCAGGGCTAAATGTACTTTCTTCATCGTAATCCCAATAGGAACCGCGTCTCGAGAAGGAAGGACGATATTTTCCAAACATACATGTTACTTTTTCACTCGAAAGTGCATTAAAGACAGCGGTGTTAGAATAACGGGGGATATATCCGATTTTACTGCGTTCATACCAGACACTGACTGCGTGGGAATCATATCTGTTTTTTGGTTCACGTTTTAAATCAAAAATTGTTCCTTTGGGAAGTATTTTAAGAAGATGGCCATTACCTGTATAATAAATTCCAACAATTTGTTGATAGTGGATAGTATCTGGAGTGTGAGTGGGAATTTTAGGGAATAAGGGTGAAATATCTAAATTTTTTTTATGATTTTGATATTTCTTTCCGGTAAAGTGGTTTTCTTGGCATTTAGAACAATAGTAGGGAATTTCTGAATTACTTAATAATTGCTTGAAAAGGGGCTGAATTTCGGATAAAACTTCAGTTTTCTTGTTTATTAAAGGGTCCATGAATTTTGCTAAAAGATGATTAAATATTTCCATTTCATTCATCTATTTCACCACTGTAATATTTTATTATTTTCTCTAGATAATTCTTAACTTCTCTGTTCTATTTAAACATCGAAATTAGATTTAAGTTTAGTATGTATTTTAAATTAATTTTAATTGAGTTCACTTTTTATTTAATTTTTATAAATTTGAGTTTTTAACATTATTCACTCTTAATGGCTAATTATAATTAAAAAGCATATTTTTCTAATTTTTACGTTTGATTTTAAGAAATAGAGTTATAAGTTTTTTTCACGAGCTTAATAATATGGGAAATAAAGTAGTTATCTTAGGTGGAGTTGGTGTTGTAGGTAGTGTTGTTTCAACTTTTCTTTCTAACACTGATGATTTTGATGAGATAGTAATTGCGGATATTAATCTTCTGGCCGCTGAGAAAATGGCTAAGGATTTAAACGAAAAAGTATCTGTAGTAAAATTTGATGCTATGGATATCGAAAGTATTAGGAATGCAATTAAAGGAGCCAATATTGTTGTAAATTGCACCGGTCCTTATTATAAATTTGAAAAAACTATCTTGTCCACTGTCATAGAGGCGGGCATTAATTACGTTGATGTTTGCGATGATACAGGTGCGACATATGATGCTTTAGAATTAGATGATTTAGCGAAAAAAGCCGGAATTATTGCATTAATAGGTATGGGATCAAGCCCTGGAGTAACAAATTTATTAGCCGGATATGCTGCAAATGAATTACTTGATGTTTGCGAGTCAATAGAAATGTTTCATATTCATGGTGGTGAACTAAATGAGGGTGCTGGGGTTATTGGTCATCGGTTTTATTGTTTATCTAATGATATACCTATGTTCCTTGATGGAAAAGCGGCTTTAATAAAACCTAGTGAGAGCAGTGCCCATGAAGAAGATGTCGATTTTATTAATTTAACTGGTAAATTCCGAGTTTATCCATATCCTCATCCCGAACCGATAACTTTGCCGATGTTCATTAAAGAAAAAGGTCTGCTAAAGGTTACAAATAAAGGATCAGTGTTACCTGAAAAATATTATGAACTCACTCGGGCAATTCATTCTTGTGGATTAAGTTCAAGAGAACCAATTAAACTTTCAAATGGTCAAGATGTAGTTCCTCATGATTTTGCTACCGCATACCTAATCCACCAACGGGATAAAATTCTTAAAGAAATGGATTTTGGTGAAGCAAAAGGTTGTGTCAAGATTGTAGTAAAGGGAAAGAAAAAGAAAACCCTAGAAAAAAGGACTTATATCTTCTCACTGGTTTCTGAAGGGGTAGGTAAAGGACAAGGTTTAGGTTACGGGACAGGTATGCCTTGTGCTTTGGGCACAATTTTGATGATTCGAGGAAAAGTAACGGGAACTGGTGTTTTACCGCCCGAAGCATGCCTTAGTTTTTGGGATTTCGTTGACCTGATGAAAAATACTCTTTCAATAGACGAAAAATCAGAAGATAAGAAATCCCCACTCATCTTTCAATCGATAGATGAAAATGGTAATATTAAGGTAATAAAATTTTGATAGGAGGGGTATATTTTGAATCAAAATAAACCAAAGAAATACATTTTAGCGGTTGACCATGGTACCAGTGGTGTAAAAGTAGCCATAATTTCAACTTATGGAGATGTTTTAGGATGGGAATTTGAAAAAACCCCTGTTTTTCTTTTACCAAATGGTGGAGCTGAACAAGATCCGAAAGATTGGTGGAATGCATTCTTAACTTCAGCGAAAAGACTTATCGCTAAAAAATCAGTTCCAGTTGAAGATATTATTGCAATATGTGTTTCAGCTCAATGGAGTTGTACTGTAGCCGTTGATTCTAATGGTAATCATTTAATGAATGCAATAAGTTGGTTGGATGCTCGTGGTTCGTCTTATATAAAAAAAAAAATGAAAGGATTACTTAACGTTTCTGGTTATGGATTGAGAAAATTATTACGATTGATAAAAAAAACTGGAGGTGCTCCGTCTACAACTGGCAAAGATCCAATATCTCATATATTATTTATTAAAGACAATTATCCGGATATTTACAAAAAAACCTACAAATTTTTAGAATGTAAGGACTTTATGAATCTAAAATTGACAGGTAAGTTTTCAGCAACATTTGATTCGATTCATCTACATTGGGTGTCAAATTGCCAAGATTTAAATAATATCTATTATGATGACAAACTAATAAAAATTTATGGCATTGATAAAGAAAAATTTCCCAATTTAATAAGATCAACCGATATTTTAGGATCGGTGACCCAAGAAGTTGCAGAAGAATTAGGTATTTCCCATAATGTAAAAGTAATAGGAGGTTCAGGAGATCTTCATATGGCTGCTATAGGTTCCGGAGCAGTAAGAGATTTTGAGGGACATATATATTTAGGAACATCTGCATTTCTTTTGTGCCATTGTCCTAAAAAAATTACCGATGTGTTCCATAGTATCGGTGCGATTCCATCGGGGAATCCGGAAAAGTACCTTCTTACATCAGAACAAGAATCTGCTGGTGCATGTCTAACTTTCTTACGTGATAAATTTGTATTTTTCCATTCAAGCGATGGAATACTCCATAGTTATGAAGATTTAGATAATATCGCTCAAAATATTCCTGCTGGTAGTAAAAATTTGATTTTTACTCCGTGGCTTTACGGGGAGAGAGCTCCTATTGATGATCACACAGTTAGGGGGGGTTTTCATAATTTGTCTCTTGAGCATAATTTAGACTTTGCAGTGCGAGCTGTGTTCGAAGGAATAGCATTTAATTCAAGATGGTTATTGATGTATATCGAAAAGTTGACTGGAAGAAAACTAGATCCTTTAAATATTATTGGTGGTGGTGCAATTTCAGATGTTTGGTGTCAAATCTATGCTGATGTGTTAAATCGAACCATTAGAAGAGTAAAAGATCCAATACAGGCAAATGCACGAGGGGCTGCGTTTGTTGCATTAGTTGGTTTGGGATATATTAAATTCGATGATATTAGTGAATTAACAGAATTTTCAAAAATTTTCAAACCAAACCAAGAAAATAGGGCTATATATGATAAATTGTTTAAAGAATTCGTAGAAATTTATAAACAAAATCGAAAAATTTACCAACGTCTTAATTCGAATGAATAAATTTTTTATAAATCCCTTTCTCTTTTTGATTTTTTAGACATTTTTTAACCATATGATTCATATGATTACTACAAATCATATTGGTCACCATGGTTCACAACGAATCTTAAGGTATAACCATATGTATCGATCACGCTAATTATAACATAAGGTTTTTTTTTCAGTGTCACAGATATTTTGTTAATAAAGGAAACCTTTAGGTGAATCTTTATGTCAGCGAAAAAAGAATATAATGTTGGAGACTTGATTATCGATGATGAATACGGCACAATCGATTCTACCGTTTCTGTAACTGAAGCGGCCAAGAAAATAAAAGAATTAAATGTTCCGGATTTGGTTGTAATCGATGAAAAGTCTAAAAAAGTTTTGGGTGTCATTTGTGATTATGATATCGTCCAAAATATCGTTGCTGAAATGAAAGACCCAAAAAACACACTTGTGACTGATGCAATGTATATTATAACACCAGTAACAAGAGAAACTCCTGTTTCGGAAGCATTTAAAAAAATGCAAGAAATGAATGTTAACGTAGTTCCTGTAATTGAAGAGGATAAGTTATTGGGCGTATGTAGTATTCAAGACTGCTGGTCTTACATTCCAGATGAAAATCCCGACGATATCGGTTTGATTAGCGTAGCAGACCCTAAAACTGCGGAATTTTCTGTTGCCAGCGTAATTACACTCTTAGCTTTCATTTTTGGAATTTTGATGCCTGCATTTGGTGTCTATGGATTTTTTAAAGGAGAAACTGCAGATTTAACAACTCTATTTGCTACAATTGATATGAGAAGTGGAATAATTAAATTTACATCCTTTAATATATTAGGGGCTGATTATTTCATTCCATTAGGGCATCTTGCTGCAAAAAATGGAGCAATATGGGTATTAATTGTTATATGCAGCTACTTTGTGTTAATTTTTGGAGTTCTCACACTATTTTCAATCTTTTATAGTTCCATTAGTGACATGCGCCATTTTTATGTTGCAGATGTGATAAAGACTATAATTCCATATATCACAATCGGATTGATGATATTACAATGGATTCTCTATGCAATTGCATTTGGATCTATTGAAAGCGCTTCAGTAGATGGTTTAGGGTTGTTCTTCTCGATTTTATCTATGCTTTTATTGCTTTTAGCAATTAATCGAGATATTCTGTTCAAAACCCAAGAAAAACCATCCGCAGAACAAGAGGTGGCAAGTTAAAATGCCTCGCGGCGGCGGATTTTCTGGAGGTGGATTTCGCGGTGGCGGTAGTTTCGGAGGCGGTTTTCGAGGCAGCAGTAGTAGTTTTAGAAGCAGTTTTAGAAGTAGTAGGTCCTCATCAAGTAGACCTTTTGGTAGAACTGGAGCGCGAAGAACTGTAACAAGTAGTAGAAGTGGACGAAGTGGTCCATATTCTCATCATCATCTTCGTCCTCGGCGCCATTATTATAGAGGGCCGTGGTATCGACGATGGTGGTATTCTCCTTGGTGGGGATATTATTACCGTCCTTGGTATTACTCGCCTGTATATGTTGGGAGTGGATCCGTGTTCGCAATAATTCTTCTATTGATATTTTTGCCTCTTATGGGTGTGGCATTTGCATTTCCAGGTAGTAGTTATGATGCTAGCGGAACGGTTAACTATAGGTCTACTGAAACACTTTATTTCAATGAGTACTGGTATGAATATGAAAGCGTTGATGCTGGATCAACAATGACCTTTTCTATTCCAAGTTCATCGGATGTAGTCTCGTTTGCAATTGCCGATCATCCATTTGATGAATTCCCCTTGACCACGAAAACTGGAGGTGGTAATTATACCATAGATCTAGTACCAAATGAATATCAGTATTATTCACTTTTCTTAAGGCGTGGGTCCACAATTCAATTTGATTTCAATTCAAGTTTAGCAGTTGACTTCTTTATAACCGACTTAGATAACTTTAATAGTTGGTATTACGAAGAATCAACTCAATTCTATTATGAGAATACAACAACTATTTTTGATTCAATGGGATTTTCTGTCGGTAATACTGAAGACATATATTTGGTATGGTATAATGGCAATGATACTTTAGATACTTCTGTAGATATATCCCTATCATACGAAGCAGTTGGTGTTCCGGACTTTAGTGATGCTTTATATTATGAAGAAGAAGTGCAATTCATCGGAGAAACGAGTATAGATGTTCCTAATGATGGAAATTGGTATTTCTTTGTATATTTCGATCCTATGAACTCCCCTGAAGAAAGCGTGGAAATAACTTTCGATGTAACCTATGAAACGGACAACACCTCTATTGATCAATGGGTTGATTATAGGCCAACTTTGATCTTTTTCGGAGTAATCGCCGGATTAATAATCATTTTTGCGGTAGCAGCTCGGAGGACACAGAAGCAAAAGAAATTTAAAGAAGGAGCCACACCCACTACAACTCAGAAAACAACTACAACTACAACTACTGTAGCTAAACCATCAGGATACGGAAAATCATCTCAAACAACACTAAGTTCCAAAACTGGGGTAAATTGTATTAGATGTGGTGCTACTATGAAACCTGGAGATATCTTTTGTTCTGAGTGCGGAGGAAAAGTCTCAGGGCGAAGCACAAGTGCAACAACGAAAAGAACTCCCATAAATTCAAAGATTTGCAGTTTTTGCGGTATTAAGTTAGAACCGATAGACAATTATTGCAAATATTGTGGAACAGGGGTTGGAAAGTAAAATCAATTTCTCTTTTTTTTTTTTTTATTTTTTTTTATTACTCACTTTATTAATTTTTTTTTATCCCTCAAAAATCTTTTGAAGTTGCAATTTGAGCCCATATTCCAATACTTGCAGAAGAAAGCCCTCGGCACTCAACACAGACCCTTGCTCCCGCTCGA
>JAUWMK010000095.1 GCA_030613185.1 Promethearchaeum sp. | reverse complement strand
AATTGGCATTATCGGAGTAATTATCAGCCCAATCCACCATTTCGTCTTGATGGAGATTTCTACTGACTGTTCAGATCGAAAATTTTCTGACATATCTTTCTTGTGAGAATTTGCTAACAAATACATTTATGGTACACAGATTTGAAAACCATGATATGAAATTATTTCAAGATAATAAGCAATTAATAGGTCTTTTTTTCTAATTTGCAATAAAATAATCACTATGAAAAATCATCGTTTTATTACTTCATTTAAAAATTCTAAAGACTTTATTTCAGGGGCAACTCAATTTTTAGAAAAATTTGCTAAAGATAAAAAAGTTTTTTGTGCCCTCTCTGGTGGTGTAGATAGTTCAGCAGTTTATCTTTTATTAAAACATGCAAAGATCAATGTTTTACCAGTTTTTATTGATCACGGATTAATGCGTATTATAAACGGCATAGAGGAACGGGAATATATAAAAAAATATTTTCCGGATGCCAAAATTGTTGATATTCGAGATTCTTTTCTTCCTAAGATATTTCTTGAAGAAGATGCTGAAAATAAACGTAAATTATTTAAAAATGGATATTCCGATATTATTAGCCAAACTATAACAGAAGAAAATTGTGATTTGTTAGCGGATGGAACTATTTTACCCGATATTGAAGAAAGTTTTGGAGTTAAAATAACAGACATAAAAGAAACATTAACAATTCAAGAAGAAAATGAGTTAAAAGCCAAATACAATAAGGGTTTTGTAAAAAGCCAACACAATTTAGATATTGAATATGACGTTGAAGCTACTATTCAACCAGTTGCTAGTCTTACTAAACCAGAAATTAGAGAAATTCTCAAATTCTTTGAAATGCCACAAGAAATAATTTACCGTAAAGCTTTTCCAGGTCCAGCTCTTGCTGCAAGAATAATTGGCCCGATAACATCTGAGAATTTAGCTTTTGAGAAAAAAGTTCATGATATTGTTGAAAGCAAAATCAATGAGTATTATATCAAAAAACATGGAAGATCAATGATAATTAATGAAAAGGGAGAACAAGAACCATTCCAAATGTTTGCTGCTATTTCTGAAGATATCTTAAATAAAAAGGTAACCGGTTTAGTCAATGGTCAGAGAACGTATGATTTTCCTTTAGCAGTTTATGGAAAATGGAACTATGAACATTTAAATAAGATTGCATCGAAGTTCACAGGTTATACCAGAATGTTCTATGAGCTTATAGATTGTAAAAAAGGAGTTTATGATGTTGTAATTCGTTCTGTCAATAGTATCGATGCAAGAACTGCAAGTGTTACCGATTTACCATTTGATTTAATTACTTCAGTTGCAGAGATATTATCAAAAATTCCAGAAACTAAGAGAATTTATTTTGATATGACACCTAAACCGCCAGGAACAATTGAATACGTGTAAATTTTTATCTTGTTGGAACTGCAGTTAAGAGATTTCCCCGCAAGGAACTTTTAATGAATTTCACCTTAATCCCTTTTTTTATTGGAATTTTTTCTTTACTTAGAACTTTAACTGCCCAAATTTCTTCAAATATTGCGATATATTCATTTTTCCATCTCCCCTTCATAATTATTTCCACGTTTTTTATATCACCCAATCGCACTGGAGGGAAAATTGCAATAGTCTTGTGAATATTAAAATCCTTGGGACCAAGTTTTAGTTTAATCTTATACTCTTTTTCCATTTTTTGCAGTAGTTTATAAAAATATATAAATTCCCTCATTCTAGCTTTCTTAATTTTCCTTCCAGTTCGATATGTGAGGTAATTTTGAATACCTAATCGCATTTTTGGCCAAGTATAACCTTTTTCTTCTTGATTCTTAACGAACTTCACAACATCTAGGACACCTTTATCATTTATCCCTTTAAACCATACAGGAGCGATTAATAATTCAATTTTACTTTGTAAAACTAAATCAAAAACTTTTAAGAGATGTTCTAGATTATATTTTTTTACTCCGCAGTAATCAGCACATTCTTCCTTATCCATGCTATTGAGAGAAATATTGAGACGATCTAATCCTGCTTTTTCTAGTTCATTGATATTTTTATTGTTTAGTAACAACCCATTTGATTGCATAGAAATTGTTTTTATCTGGGAGATTTTACGGAGATCAGAAATAAGTTCATTTAATTCATCATATAATAGAACCTCTCCATAAGCTGCTAAATGAATTTCAATATCTTCGCAATTTTTTAAATCAATTGCTTTTTTTATCCATTCAACAAGATAGTCTTTTTCAATTGAAAAATTTCTCTCATAATCACCTGCACTTACGAAGCAATATTTGCAATGTAAATTACAAATTGTGATCGGTTTAACCTCTAATACATTAGTCGCTCTATCTAAAACACCCAAAAAATCTAGTCCAAATAAAGGAACATTGGAATTTTTATCTATTGTTATAAGATTTGAATTTGAATTTGGATTTTTTTTTTGATCGATCATTATAATTTCACTATAAATTCACTTTGTATCGAAGTATAGCTGCGATTTTACCGTATTTTTCCAATTGCTCACCAGCAGGATTCAAAGTACTCAAAATATGAACTTGTCCTCGATTTTTTTCAGTGTCATTTAATATTTCTTCGATTTCTTTTCTTGAATCCTTATCAGATACTCGTAACAGCACATCACATATTAAAAGATGTTCGATTGCACCCATTAAAGAGCATTTTTTCACTTGATCGAGACCATACATTATCATATCATTATCTTTTCCAAGAAATTCAACGAATTGCTGCATCATCATTTCATCTTGAGCAATTTTAAAATCAGCTTTTAATGAAGATATAGAACCATTCCTTAATATTTCATAAATCGCGCTAATTTCACCTGAACTAGCACTAATTGTTGCAATTTTGATATCTATACTTTTAGTATCATGTTTTTCTCGATATGCTTCAACAAAATGCTCTTTTGTAAACCCTGGACCACAAATAACGATTAGACTAAGGTTGTATTTTGAGAGGTTTTCATCAATGACGGTTGATACTTTATTATAGAATTTTTCAACGATTTCTTTATGCTTTTGTTTGGCATATCTTTTTCCAGGAATATTTTCTTTAATTTCAGTAATTGATGTTAGAGAATAATTTGATAACAACGCTATATTGGCCAAACCATTTTCGATTGCAATACATAATACTGATGAAGAACTCTTTTTTTCCAAGTTTCTTCTTATTCTTTGAATATCATTCCTATACCACTTCTCTTTAAATATACTAATTTTTGATCCAGGTTCTAAATTGAATGTGTGGTGTTGACCTGTTGAAACCCAATCTTCAGGACCTTCGAGAATTGTTCCCAATACCCTAAGTCTGTTTGTAAATTCATGAAATTCAACTTTTTGAACATTGAGTAGTAAAGTCATTGGTTTTCTGACTCCAGAATCCCCTTCTCGCATAACTACTCTTCGGAACGTTCTTCCTTTAATTTGATCATTTTCTCTAATGATGTTGTAAATTACCCACAAATCATCTAGGCTTTCAATTAATACCTTTAATTCCCCGTTCCGTGTTTTATCTACTAATACTTGCACCTTTTGAAAGCACCTTTTATTTTTCTATAAATCTTTAAATTTTTTTATTTCTTTTAAAATTTTCAAGAAATAGTTTAACCAATCCAATATTATATGCATCAGTAATTGCATTTCTGATTGAATCGGATGAGATATATTCTTTTAAATCATCTAAAGATTTAATTTTTCCCTTCAAAGTATGATTATTACCTCGAAGAATATTAATTACATGATCTATTGAAATTTCATAAGTTCTCATAAAGATTTCCCACTCTTTTGGTTCTAAATACTTGAATTGGGAGTGTTGGTTTATTTTAATTTTGTTCTCTAAGAATTTGATTGCTTGCTTTAAATTCTCAGGTTCACCAAATAATATTTCACCAAAGGAAATTTCCTTCACATCAATTGGAATTTTAATTCCAGCTTTTTCTATGGCTTTTTTTATTTGCCGTTCATATGAAAAATATAATAAAAATTCAACACCATATTGCTTTGAGATATTTGATCCTAATGAAAAAGTTGAGTACACATGGTGTAAAATAAATTTTAGTTGATCTGCTGAAATTATAAACTTCGAATTAAATATTTGAAAAGAAACATTGAATTTCTCCATTATTTCTTCTTTTAGTTGAATGAAATAATCAATAAATGAAATTTGCTTAGGATATGAAGAAAAATCCTTAGTTAATCCCGTATATTGAGCTAAATACATAGCTAATCCTTTTTCAACTTCAATTATATTCATTTACATTCTCCACTTTAAATAATTTTGTTCCCAAAAGAATAAAATCCACTTTTTTATATACCTAATAGAATAATCCGGTTTAATATTTGGATTTTTTTGCTTATCCGCTAAAACAGCGAATTTATAATTTTCAATTTGATGAATTTTAAGAAGGTTCATTACATATTTAGCTGTATTTCCTTGATCTATCAAATCATCTATTACTAATACCTTTTTTCCTTTCATTTTTTCCCAAGGAGGTTCTTGAATGATTTCAATTTCATTTTGTTTCATTTGATCGTATGACTTCAATCTAATTGTGTAAAATTTTGAGATATTTATTTTAGATGCGATATAATATGCAAGAACTAGTCCGCCACGAGCAACACCTAAAATAATGTCAAAGGGTTCACTTTTTAGAGTATCTTCTTTAATTTTTTTAACAAGTAAATTTGAATCTTCGTAAAACAGTTCAGGAGTGTAAAAAAAAAATTTATTTAATTCATCTATTTCATTCATTTTAATTTCATCTCTATATCCTTAAATAGATAATCCCCAATTCATCCAAATTGGCATTAAATCTAAATTAATTTGTATATATATTCCAACACCTAAAACAATGGCGTTTAGAACAATGAAACAAATATCTAAAAATTTGAAACGCAAAGAATAATAAAAATTCGGGATCTTTTTTATTCCAAAAGCGCGTGTTTCAAGAGCTTCTGCAACATGGTAAGCGCGACGTATTGAATTCATTAATAGAGGGATCAATAATGGGAATAAATTCCTTACTTGTTGTATCATTCCTCCTTCTTCAATACGATGCCCCCTAGATTTTTGAGCATTCATAACTATCTCTGTTTCTTGAGCCATTGTTGGAACAAATCTGAATGAAAGTGATAAGGAAAAAGCTGTTGAATACGGTACATGCAAAAGGATCAAACTTTGAGTTAAATCTTCAGGTAATGTTGTTTGGAAATAGATTGAAAAAATCATCATTAAAACCATTAACCTGATTATCGTAATTAGTGAATTATTAAAGGAACCGTTAAGTGTGTTAATTATTAATATAAAAAAGATTAAAAAATATAATCCTTTCAATCCTTTTATAAATTGTGATGAAAGATTTGCAATTAGCAAAAAAGAAATTGTTATTAAGAACAAAATGAGCATTAAAGCCAAACTTTTTAGTATAAACGCAAGAATTGTGAACGTGAGTATCATGAAAAGCTTTGAACGAGGATCCAATCTATGTAAGATAGTGTTTTTATGGAGAAAAGCAAAAGTTTTAGCAAATTCTAATGACATCTTGAAATTAAATCCTCCAACTGTTTAATATTAAGAATATTTTCGGGCATCCAAGAAATTTTGTTATGCAAATCTTTGAAAAGCAAATTAAAATTATATTTATCAAGGGAAGCTCTTTTTAAAATCGTCGATTGGGAAAAAATCTCTTCTACATTACCATCAGTTAATATTTTTCCCTTTTCCAGAATTATAATACGAGTGGCTAAATTCGCGACAAATTCCAAATCATGAGAAACTATAATGCTTGTCTTATTTTGACTTTGAGCTTGAAGGATTAATTTATTCAACCTCAATTTATGCTCTGCATCTTGACCAATGGTTGGTTCATCAAAAATAAGAATATTAGGATTTCTGCATAAAATTGTAGCTAAAGATACTTTTTTTCTCTGACCTCCCGATAAATTGAAAGGAGACTCATTTGAAATGTCATTTAGATTAAGTTCTCTTAATGTTTTTTCAATTCGACTTCTTTCTTCTTCTTCGGATAAGTGTAAATTCTTCAAAGAGAATTTGATCTCATCTAATACTGAATTTAGGAAGAGTTGATGGTCAGGATTTTGAAACATTAAACCAACTTTCTTCGCAATTTTATAAGTAGGTAAAACTTTAATATTTTCTCCTTGTATCCAAACATTTCCTTTCTTAGGTTTTATCAGACCACTTATACATTTTATTAATGTGCTTTTACCAGCACCATTTGACCCCATAATTGCTACAATTTCTCTTGGAAAAATGGAACAAGTAACATTATCTAATGCTTTTGTTTGATCAACCCTGATTTCATAAGAATGGTCGATATTATTAAGGAAAATAATTGGATTTTTTTCTTGTGAATCTTCTTCTTTCTTTATGTCTATTACAATTGGTTTAATATTAGGCATTTCTTTATATCTTGAAAAGATAGCCATCAATTTTTGTTTTTGATCTTCAAAATTTAAAGGGATTTCACCAGAAAATATTCCTTCATCTTGTTTTTTCTTTAACCAATAAATTATCGGGGGTAAATCTAATCCTAAACTGTAAATTGTGTCTGAATTTAAAACAATCTTGGTATTATCGTGTTGAATAATTCTTCCGTCTTTGATAATTATTATTTCATCTACAAAAGAAATGATTGATTCCATACGATGTTCTGAAATGATAATCGTTTTATTATGAGATGTCTGTAATTTTTTTAATAGGTTTAGGATTTCTATAGAGGTTTTTGGATCTAAATTCGATAAGGGTTCATCCAACACCAAAATTTCTGGATCCAAAGCAAGTAATGAAGCAATTGCAACTTTTTGTTGTTCTCCTCCACTTAATTGAAAAGGAGGTCTATGTCTTAATTTTTCAATCCGGGTTATTGAAATAACCTTTTCAATTCTACTTTTAATTTCTTCTTTGGAATAACCAAGATTTTCAAGACTAAAAGCTAATTCTCGTTCAACATCCATAGAAAACAATTGATTTTCTGGGATTTGAAAAACTGTTCCAATGGTTTCAGATAGAAGTGCTGGTGAAGAGGAGACTGTATCTATGTCTTTAATCTTCATATAACCGTAAAATTTTCCTCTATAAAAATGTGGTATTAAACCATTAATACAGCGAATTAATGATGTTTTCCCAGACCCTGTTGGTCCACAAATCAAAATAAATTTTCCTTTTTCAAGATTTAAATTAATTTCTTTAAGAATATTAACATCTGATGTTTTATATTTGAATGAAACATTGGTTGCTGAGATATCAATCATAATATACCTTTGCTCCTATTTCCTTTTTTATAAGTTTTAATATTTCTGGAACCAATTCACTCATATAATCCTTGTTGTCATTGCTTAAAATACCATATGCACCCGCTGCACCGTCATGACCGCCACCAGAACCATTATATTTTTCCCCAATAATCTTCATTATTTCTCCAAGATGAAGCGAAGTTTCTCTTATCAATTTGCCCTTGGCTCTTGATGATATTCTAAATTCATGTGTTTTTGGGACATACGAAAGAATAATACTTACATCTGCACCTAAGTCGATTAAAGCTTTACAAGCGCTAGCTTCATAACTGGAAACATGACTAAATACAACAATATAATCATGGATATAATGAATTTTTTGAATTCGGTTAGCTCCTTTAAGTCGTGCTATTTTTTCAGAGCGAGCCATCTTTTTATTTAATTTTTCTGTTACTTCAGATATTGATACTCCAGTTTCAAGCAAGAATTTTGCATTATCTAATGTGTCTTTTGTGGCATAACGAAAATGACCTGTATCAGTAATAATACCTGCTAATAGTGCGAGGACAATATCACGATTTGGGATTAGTTCTTGCATTTGGAAAAATTTTGTTATAATCTCAGCTGTAGAAGAATATTCACTTAGAATGAGGGAATGTTTTACTCGATTATCGAGCTTTATTGGATTGACATGATGATCAATTACAATTATATTTTGAATTATCGGCGTAGTACTTTCCTTTTGTATAGCCATCCCTAAATCTGAAGTGTCGGTAATTATCAATAGATCAATTTTTTCAGGATATGTCTTTGAGAAATTCCACTTAGGGTCTGATAGTATTTCCTTGTATATCTTTTCAGCTAATTTGTTCAAATTTAAAACTAAATCGATTTTTTTGTTTGGGTATATTTGATTCAAAAATTCTTTCAAACCCATAACTGCAGCTAAGGCATCAGGATCAGCATTATTATGCCCAGTTATAACAATTAATGATGAATCTTTTACAGAACATATTAAATCTGTAATAAAATTTCGAATTGTTAAATTTGAATTCATTTCTTTCAACTTGAAAAACCTCAAAAAAATATTGTTTTTTAGCACTTCATTTTTTAATAATATTAAAGCTAGTAACCCATCTTTTTATTTATTTCTTGAATTTTCTTTTTTTGTTCTTCATATTGAGAATTAATGCGTTCAACTTGCTTTGATATACTATTTAATCTAATTTCAAGTCCTTCTTTCCGTTCTTTTGTAGAATCTAGCAAATATTTTTGATCGGATTGCAAAAAAATCCCACCTGCGGATTTGTAAACGATTGCGTTTTCCCCAGCAGATTCCAATTCTTTTATAGCGTGTTCTGATTCATCTTTTTGATGTTGAAGTGATGATTTTTGTTGCATTATAAATTCGAGTTGCTGTTGAATGTTCTGAAAACGATTGACCTCAGCTGTATCTTGTTGTGATAAGTTTGGTGGTTGACTCATGCTTTTATTAATTTTTCATAAAATTTGAAAATTATCAATTTATTTTAATTTAGTTTATTTCTTAGATTATATTAGTAGGGGAGACAAAAGTTATGCGAAAAGTTCATATAACCTATAATGCTCAAGAAAAGAAGAGGATTACTGGCCCAATTTTATCTGATGAACCCGATGTTTTATATTATATCTGTCATTCTGGAAAAATTGAAGATATTTTCTTAAATCATAAGAAAATGAATTTAGAAATGATTAAAAATAATTTGAAAGACTGCAAAATCATTGAAAAAAAAGTGGATTATGTCAATTATTATGATATTATTGCTAATTTAGCAAAGATCATTAGCTCAGAAAATGCTGTAAGTAAAAATAACAATAAAGAAGTATCCTTCACTATAAACATGGGGACAGGAAGTAAAATGGTTGCAATAGCTAATATTGATGCAAATAGACTTTGGGATAATATAAAACTAATTTATCCGTATTCTCTAGATTATGATCCGAGTGCAGAATCAGCACATTCAGGGATAATGTATTCTGCTGAACCTCCTGAATTCAAATTTAATAAACCAAGTATAGAATTAATAAAAACAATGCAGATTCTTTACTGGTTGATGTTGCATGATAAATTTAAGAGAAAAAGAGATTTTATACTCCAAAGAGATTGGCAAGATGCGATTTTTCATATATACATGATAAGATCTGTAAAAAAAAATGAAAATCCAAGAGATCGGGATACATCAGAAAAAATGAGTTTAAATCGCGCAATAATAAGCCCGTTAACGGATAAATGGAAGTTTATTTATCGTGAAAAACAAGGGAGAGATTATAAAATTTATTTCACAGATGCAGGTTTAAAGATGGTTCGTGTTTTTATGAATTACAATTACGAAATCAATTTTGATGAAAAATAGAGTTTATTTTGGTTTCTAATATTTCTGTGAAAACAAATTTTTAAAATATCTAATTTACTGGATCATAATAGTAATTGAAAATTTTAGTGGATGTTTTAAAATGAGCAGCACTACAGTAACAGTCAATAAAGAGAAAACAACTCGAGTTTTACAGCAAGCAGATTATTCAGTCTATAATAATATAAGTTCCGAGCTTGAGATGTGCTTTGAGTTGTTTGCCCGCCATTGTACGCCAAATGTACCTTCTTTATTGATAAAACTTGTTAATAATATTGATATAATAAAACCATATTTCATGCATGAATTGAAATTGCTTAGTAGATTCCTTAGCGCTTTACCAATAATAATTGGAATTGAAAACAGACATGATTTACTTAAGGATGATTGTTTATTTATTAGAAAAGGTTTAATCTCGATAAATATGACCACATTCTCACGAATTATATCAAATAATCAACTCCCATTAGCAATTGCTAAAAAAGGTGGATTCTTTGTGGATTTAGATGGAGAAAAAATAATTCAACTTAGGAAAAAAAAAAATTATACCAGAAATGATCTCGCAGAAAAACTCAAAGTCTCAGCCAAATCTATAATGCATTATGAAAATAATGAAATGCGTACATCAATGGAACATGCACAACATCTTAAAGAAATACTGGGAGATACTATACAAGTCCCAATGGATACATTTGAATATATTAATCGTTCTTTCAATGATTTTTCAATTAATCCACAATTGCAAAGAAAAATTTCCGCAAAAAATCGTGAATTAATGAACACAATAAACGAAATAGTTGAAAAAACAGGATATCAAACATATTGGACTCGTACAAGTCCCTTTGATTTATTTATTTACCGAGAAAACGATGATTCCACGAAAATAGATGATTATACATTAATAGGGGGCACTATGAGTGAAAAAATCTATCAGAAACCCACCCATGATACAAAAGTTAATTTCTTAAAAAATACCAAAGATTCTATTGGAACTACTGGAATTATGATTTGTGATGATGAGAACCTAAATATAAAACAAATAAAACAAGAAAGAGTTCCCTACATTGTTATAGAAGAATTAAAAATTCTTGACGATCCAAAGAAATTCAAAAAATTAATAAAAACACGAAAGAATAAAGTAATTTAACTACAAATTATTTCTGGAATTATTACCAATGTTAATAGCGGGATTAGATGAAGCAGGAAGAGGCCCAGTAATTGGAAGTTTAGTTATTGGTTGTGTTATCTTCAATGAAAAAGACCTTCATATATTGGATGAGATTGGAGTAGATGATTCAAAAAAAATCTCAGCAAAAAAAAGAGAAATCCTTGCAAAGAAAATCAAAACCCATGCTGTTAGTTATGATTTGCTTGAAATTACTGCCAAAGATATAAATTCACTTCATAAAAAAGGATTAACATTGAATGAGATAGAGGAAATAAGTTTTGCAAAATTGATAAATGGGATAAAACCACAACCTGATATAATTTATTTAGATGCTGCGGATGTTATTGAAGAAAGATTTGGAAAAACTATCGGGGGATTGTTAAGATTTAAACCCAAAAAAATTATTTCCAAGCATCGAGGTGACGCAATTTTTAAAATTGTAGGTGCTGCTTCGATTCTTGCAAAAACTGAAAGGGATCATATTATTGAGGAATATAAAAAGAAATATGGGAACATAGGTTCAGGATATCCAAGTGATCCCTATACGAAAAAATATTTGAAATCATATTATAATTCTCATCAAAAATTCCCTCCCATAGTTAGAACTTGGTGGAAAACTGCTGAAAATATTGTAAAAGAATATGATTTACAAAAGAAGCAGAAAAAATTAACAGATTTTTAATAATTGCAGCGAGTTTTGCCAATACAGCATATAATTCAACTCTGCTTTCAATTATATAAAATCGAAGAATATTTATAAAAGTAATCCCTTAAGATTACTATGAAAACAATTACTATAAAATTACCTCCAAGAGATGCTGAACGCCTAGATATGTATATAAAAGAAAAACAGTTCTCATCAAAATCTGAATTTATTCGAAACTTAATTCTCCAGAAATTGGATAAAGAATATGAACTTAAAGAACAAATGGGATGGCTTTCACTTGCAGAGCAAACACTTCAAAAAATGTGGAATAATAAAGATGATGATGAAATATGGAACAATTACCTTTAATTCAGCAAAGAAATTTAGTGTTACTCCCTTTTCCATTCTCGGATCAGAGTGGAAAAAAAGTTCGGCCAGTAATCATTTTAAGTAATTCATCTTATAATACAATTTCGCAGGATGTAATAGTAATTGCCGTCACATCAAATACATCTCTCCCAAATTCTGTTTTAATCACTAATGATGATCTTGTAGAGGGTTTTTTAAAAACTAATAGTTGCGCAAAAGTTGATAGCGTTTTAAAAATCCAACAATCGCTTATTATAAAAAATATTGGCAGAATTTCAGTAGAAAAATATAAGAGGATAATAACAAAATTTGATTCACTAATTGAACTAGAAATCGACCAAATTGAAAAAGAAATTCGCTCTAATAATCAAAACGTCAATTGAATTATAAAAGAAACAGAGAAAATTAACAGATTTCTAATAAATGAAAAAAATTAATCTATTCTATTTCACTTGAAACTAAAGTTTTGATTAAACATTTTTCCTGAAATTAATAAAGAAAAGAGAATTTCTAAATCTTTAGTTGGATTACCAGACATAGGGCTAAAAAACGCTTCTTTTAATAACCTTGGGTGGAAATGATGTGGTTTACTCTCCACTTGCCATTTATCATCATAATTGTCAAATCGACAGCGATCTAAGGTCTCATTGGAAAAAATAATATTATAAGAATATTGATCATGATTGCTATATTGAAGATAGACAATAACACCATCATTTAATATAAGTTTAATTCGAGGATCCTCATAATCTAAGACGAAACGTGAAATATGCTTCGAAAAAAGGTCTTCAATAATTATTGCTGCTTGTTTTATTTTTTTAATAGCTTTCACTCAGTAAAGCTCCATTTTACTTTATATTTCATCAAATCTTCTTTTCGATCTATTAAATTAGTTAAAGAAATTGCATCCATTTCTGCTTCTTCAATTGTTCCATTTGAAGCTGCTTTTAAAAAAGAATCTTTAGTTTTAAACTCCCATTTATCTAAAATATTATTAATTCGTTGGGTAATTAGCTGAATTTTGGAATTTAATAAATCTTCTAGTAGTTCTTTTTCAACTGGAATTGTAGCCATAATTTTTTCTCATTTAAAATAGAAAAACTCAAAGTATTATTTCTTTTGCTTTTTTTTGAATTTTGTTTGATCTGACATATTTAACATCGAAAATTTCCTCCAATTGTGCGTGTAATATTAAATATAATTTTTTAATAGACCTAACTTTTTTAATAAAATTATGCAAAATGTAAAAGAAAGTATACTCGCAGTGATTAAAAACCTACCCAATGATGCTT
The DNA here is from genome assembly GCA_030613185.1 of Promethearchaeum sp. Lineage (GTDB taxonomy): Archaea > Asgardarchaeota > Lokiarchaeia > Sigyniarchaeales > Promethearchaeaceae > Promethearchaeum. Next base: position 183 of record JAUWMK010000095.1, on the reverse strand, counting down.
CATATGATGATATAATGGAAGCTCTCTATATAAATCATAAAATTATAGTCTTTTGCATAAATAATTTTCTTTAACATGAACATTCTACCTCATTCATATATTTTTGGATATTACACAATTGGATCACTCGATCCCCATTAAATGCCTGTAAGCTTTCAGTTAGAGCGGTCTTAAATTGATTCA
>JAUWMK010000168.1 GCA_030613185.1 Promethearchaeum sp. | reverse complement strand
CAAAATTAATGTATTTTTGCAAGATTGAATCCTCACTAAAAAATCAAAAATAGGGAAGTTATTTTTGAACAGCCCCTAATCATAATTTAATGAGCAAAAAAATGAATTAAAGGCTTATTATTGATAAATATAACATTTCTTTAAGTTTAGCTAATAATTTTCAAGAATAAAACTATGATTAGGCCATAATCTTTCCATTGAATTTTACAAATACATGAAATGATATGAGAAGTTAATTTAAGAATGAAAAAAATAGTGATATTATAAATCATGGGAAAATATGTTCGGAAATTATATTTTTGTCGTATATGTGATAAAAGTCATCCAGTTAAAATCCCCCGTGATTACGCTGAAAATCAGAAACGTTATCCATTTGTTTTTTTTACAATTCATAAATATGATGGGGATTCGGAAGAACATCTAGATAAAAAAGAAAAAGATATAATTGCGACATTATATATTGACAAAAATTATGCAATTCGAGATGTGGATGTTGCTTGGGAGGATTCAAGCGCAAATATTATTTCGGAATATGATACTCAGAAATTAGTCGGATTTTTAATTGATCATGTTAACGATTTACAAGATAAATATGATTCTTTGATGGAAAAATATGCAATTTTACTTGAATCTTCAAAAGAAAAGAGTAATAAATCAGATAATAATAATTCCTAAATATTAATTCTATTTTTCTTAAACAATTCAAGAAAATCATCAATATCCCTTGGAAAATCAAAAATTTTTTCCAGATGAAATTCATTTTTTAATTTAAGATATAATTCAGATAAAATTGGGAGATCTAAATTTGCTTTCTGTAGGATTTCCATTTTATTAAACAAATCATTGATTAAACCATCAAATAAGATCTCTCCTTGATGAATTACAACTGCTCTTTTAATAAACTTTGGAATTTTATCGAGTTCATGGCTTATTATAAGTAATGTTTTTTTATTGCGATGTAGATTTACTAATATCTCAGAAAATTCTTTTTTTGTTTGAGGATCTAAATTTGCAAACGGTTCATCCAATAAATATATATCTGGATCCATAGAAAATATTGAAGCAAAGGCTATTTTCTTCTTCTCACCATATGATAAATGAAATGTTTTCTTATCTATTAGATTATGCAGTTTCAATGTATCTATAACATGTGCAATTCTTGTTTTTAAATCATTTCCATTAATACCTAAATTGAAAGGCCCAAATTCGAGCTCTTGTTGGACGGTAGGTAAAAAAAGTTGATCATTTGGGTTTTGAAACATTATACCAACCTTTTTCCGAATTTCGTTCTCATTTTTTCTATTTACTTTTTTGCTATTAATTTTAATTGTACCAGTAAAATTTGGCAATAAATTGAGTAAATTAAGAAAAAAAGTTGATTTTCCTGAACCATTTTCACCTAAAATTACCATGGATTCCCCATTTTTCACTTCTAAGTTTAACCCCTTTAGAACTTTTTGTTTTGGAAGAAAAGAAAAATGTAAATCTTCAACAATTATTAATGGGGGGGGTTCGTTTTCATTCAATTTCTTATCACAATATAAATTTTACACAAATTTTATCCAGATAACGACATTCAATAGTGCTATTCCTAAAGAGTAAAACAAAGTATGTATAACTTTCGGATAGTAATTAAGATCTGGAAGATCTCCTTTATATCCACGAGCGATCATTGCATAATGAATTTTAGTTCCATGATTAAACGATCGGAGAAGCAACATTGAAAACATTGTACTAAGATGTGAGAATCTTCTTTTGAAAGGATATTTTTTAAAACGACGGCAATCGTCTGCGCGAAGGATTTTAATTAGATTTTCGAAGAAAAGAAAAAAATAACGGTAAGTTAGCGTAATAATCGACACGAGGATTGAAGGGAAATGTAATTGATGGAATATATGGATAATGTGATTAAATGGGGTTGAAAGAATGAAAAGTGCAAGAACTGTCATGTTAGCAAACATTCTAAGGAAAAAATTTAGTGATAATTCAATTCCAACATTTGTAATCAAGAATTCAAATGAAAATATATTGAAAGACCATACGACTGTTCCCTCACTTGTGAATAATACAGGTATAGAAATAACTAAAGGAAAAAGAAAACCCATTACAAAAACAAGCTTAATAAATCGTTTCTTATTTATTTTCAATAGAAATGATGAAATAATAAAAGTTATGGCAATGATTACGTATGCTAAGTATGATTGAAGAAGATAATTAATTATAAATATCATCCAAATAGTTAGAAGTAATTTAATCATTGGAAAAACATAAAAAAGATAAGATTTTTGGGTTGATTCATATTCCGTTAGAAGGTAATCTTGGAATTTGTTATTTACAATAGTTAGGAAACTCATTTCATTACTCTTTTTTTACAGTTTCAGATTTTTTTTCTTCAGATTGTCTATTTACTAGTATCAATTTAAAACCACCAAAAATCATAAAACATGCAATTATTGAACCAATTAATCCGATTAACCAAGTATGTGCGTAATTATTATCAATACCTATAAATCCATAATCTGGAAAAGGAGACCAATCGAAAGAAAAATTTGATTCGGGTTCATATTCATCATTTCCTGTTAAGTCATATTGAACTTGTTCTAATCCGTCTGGTCCTGCTAAATATATTGGTATCCAAAGTAATGCCGCTAAAACGCCTAAGCTAATCAGAAAGGTGTAGATTGCAATTTTATTGTTTCGATCCATATCCTTCAACTCCAAATTGGTAAATCTTCAATCGGTGGAATATATTCTGGGGCATATTTTTGGAAAAAACTAACAACCATCATAGTAATTAATCCTTCTCCAATGCCAATTAATGCATGATATCCTAACATCGCTGGTATTGTTTTCTCAATTCCGATTGGGAAATTATCTGAAATTCCAATTTCTATCCCACAAATAATAGAAGCAAAGATAACTGAGAAATAAGCTCCGAAAAATGCAGCTATTAAAAGAGGTTTGGTATTTTTATCTTTATTTTCATTTTTAGAAAATTTCTTTCTAATTATCCAGTATATAAAATACCCAAGTAAAGTTGCAATTCCCATGTTAAACATGTTCGCTCCCAATGCAATAATACCTCCATCGGCAAATAAAAATGCTTGAATTACTAAAACAACTGATATCATAATGAAAGCAGTTGATGGTGAGAAAAATATGGCCATTAATACGAATCCAATTAAATGACCGCTCGTCCCTGCTAAAATTGGAAAATTTAACATTTGAAATGCAAATACCATGGCAGTAATAACACTAATAATTGGAACTTGATCTGTTTTCACAGATTTTCTTATTCTTAATAATGAAATTGCGCCATATCCCAAAACGATAATCCATATTGGGATCAAAATTTTTAAATCTAGTAATCCTTCTCCGATATGCATATAAACACACCAATTTCTAATAGTAAATATACAAAATAATACTGTTTAGAAAACTAATAATACTTTACTATTTAGAAAAGTAATTTCAAATTTTTATATTTATGATAATTTTTTTTAGAAATTTTGCTAAAATATGAGTATTTAAGCTGATATTGCTCTAATAATATAGTAATGAAATTTTCGACAAAATCATTTGTTGAAATTTAATCAATATCTTCAAAAATTTAATTGAAAAAGGTTATAAAATATATCAGAAAATTATAATACAATAGATTTTCTCTATATTTTTGTCGAAAATGAATTAAGTTTATATACTTTGAGTCGAAAATAGATTTAAGTTTAAGATTTTAAGGAATAAATTTTGAGTTGGTGGCATTGGGCTTGGAAACAAATTTTGATGAATCAGATACATTCGGAGGTTTTAATCAGATACCTAAATATCTAGAGGATTTAATCGACGATTCTGTTAAGCAAGATTTCTTAGAGGTTCTACCTTTGACACCAGAAGACCGAAAACACGAAATGTACAAAGCAATCAAATTTTCGTTTGAAGCAGGTCAGATTGATATCTTATATGAGAGAAAAGTTTTGAGTAGTGATAAGGAATCTCGAGTAATTCCGGCTGAGCAATTCCTTTTTGGATTTCGACCCAGTGAAGGATTATGCATTTTCACGCAGAAGAAACAACACAAAGAGATGTTATGTGATGGACCTATTCGTGAATTGGCAAAACATTGCGTTTTAACACAATCTTTGCAATACACCTTAGTACCTTTAAATGAATTCAGAGTATGGAGTTATATTCCTATATGTTGTAACGAAGGTACATGCCCTTTAAAAACCCGACCATTAGATTTAAGAAGAGATTTGTTTGAAGACTAATTGCATATAAATTCATAAATAAAATTTCAATCCGTTGGATATTTCTACAGTTAGAGCCAAGCGTTCTGTAATTTGATTTAGAATCGGATCATCTGGATGCACTTTTATTTCAAGTATTTTCTTTTCTAAATGCCCTGCTTCGTTGGATAATCTTTCTTTTTCATCGGATGTTAAGGATTTTGGGTCGGAAATATATTGCTGAGCAAGAGTGATTGGAGACTTTTGGTAATATTGAAAAAGTTCACCATAATTTTGGGATAAGAACAGTGATTGACCTTTGGATAATAAATCATCGGTTGGGATGTATGCAATTCTTAATACTTCCAAAGAAATATTGGATAAACTTACTAATGGATTATCACTTAAATCAAGTTCTTTAAGATTTACCAGATTTCCGAAACTCTCTGGTAAAGATGTCAATTTATTCCCCCATAAATGGAGTTTTCGAACATTTACCAGATTTCCGAAGCTTTCCGGTAAAGATATTAAATTATTCCAACCTAAATCGAGTTCTTGAAGATTTACCAGATTCCCGATACTTTCTGGTAAAGATATTAAATCTTTCCAACCTGTAATTCTGAGTTTAGTAATATGGCCATTTTTAACTGAATATCTTGGTTGTGTTGATAAATCTACCCACTCTCTTATTTCCCACTTTCTTTTCTTTAATATTTTTAATTCTGGATTTTTTTTTTGGAACTCATCTAATACTGCTTTTTCTGAGTCTGGAATCATTAAATTTCACTATAATCATTTGGTTGAAAATTTTTTTGTCTTATCCCATTCTTTTTCCAATATTTTGTGGGATAATTTTTGGTTTATAAAATTCCATTCATGATTTCCGAATGAATTTTCCTTCATATCTTGAAAGAACTTAATGATATATTCTTCCTTTCCAAGGTGCTCCTTTCGAATCATCTGATACCATTTTTTAATTTTATAACCTGTTTGGTAACATTTCAAAATTAAAGCACTCATTTCTTTCCCTCCCAGAGCTAATAATGTTTGAATATAAGCTTCCTCAACAGACAAAGTTTCAAATTTTATTTGTTTATCTCCCTTTAATGGAGAATATATTCTTTTGAGTTTTTCTTTTAAAATAATTAAGTTGGGATCTGCAAAATTATCAATATATGATTCAAATGGTGTGTGCGCCTTAGGAATAAACGGATTTATACTTAATCGAACACCTTGTTTTCCAAAACCAAGTGCTGCAATCTGTTTTACTAATTTTGGTATTGCATCAATATCTTCTTCTGTCTCAAAGGGCAAACCGTATAATAAATAGAGTTTGACGTTAGGAATTCCCGCTTCCAGTAGCAGTTTAGCACCGTTTAAAATTTTAGCATTGCTGATTTTCTTATTTATCTTTAAGCGGAGACTATCTGTTCCTGTTTCTGGTGCAAAGGCAACCGTTCTCATCCCACCCTTCACTAATAATGAGGCTAATTCTTCAGTTAAAGTTTCTATACGGATAGAAGGGATTGAGAACTCTACTTTTTGATCGATTAAAAATATAATCAATTCCCTAAATTTAGGATGATCTGTTACCGAAGAGCCGATTAATACAACCTTTTTAACTTCTGAATTTTCTATTCCCAAAATTATAATTTTCTTCAATCCTTCAAGACTGCGATTTCTAAAGGGTTTTAGTTGACCTCCTGTCATACAAAATCTGCAAAAATGGGGACAACCACGATTTATTTCAACATAAAAAGCTTCTCCAAAGGGCAATGGATATTTTTCTGGGGATTTAACTTTGGGGATTATTTGCTTAATTGGATGTGGAAAATCATCTAAATTTTTAACATAAACACGCTCTACTTCACCATGATTTGTTAAATTATATATTTGAGGGATCCAAAAACCAGGAGTATTTTGGAGAGTTTGTAAGAAATTTCTTTTAATTTGGGAATAAGTGTGGAGTGATTCTGAATTTACCGAATTAAACCATGAATTTATCATCAAATCATTAACCGGTTCAATTTCTCCAATAAATGCTGCATCTAAAAATGACTCTAAAGGTAATGGATTTGAACGAATAACTGGTCCACCTGCCATTATTATTGGAAAATTCTGTTCTTCATTTACTATAACTTCATCTGATTCTTCTTTTTCTTCTCCATTTTTTTTGGATATTCTATCACTTCTAAAAATGGGAATATGACAATTATCTAACATCCATAAAACATTTGGAAAATCAAGTTCATAACTAATTGAAAAAGCAATAATATCGAATTTTGATAATGGCATTTTATTTTCAATACTTCTTAGTGTTGGATGAAATCGTGCAGGACCAGTGGAAGTATCATAATTTGGAGAAAAATTCTGATATTTAAACGCTTTAATTTCTTTTTTCGAGGGCATGAAGAAGCGTTCGCAAATTACATTGGGACATATATTCCATACGTTGTAAAGAGTTTGAATTGTTAAACCAGCCATCGCCGAGTATACATTTGGGTAAACAAGTGCTATCCTAAGGTGATCTTCGCGCCAAGGTTTTTTTATCACATTCAATTCATGCATTACGATTCATCAAGATGATTTATCTTCTAAATTTTTTCAATCACAAATGAAGCTTATTTCATTATAAAATGTAGTATTGGGAAGTTTTGGGATGTTTTCAAAAAAGGAATTTTTTTTTTGAAGTTTTTCTTTTTTTTTTTGAATAAATTATAATAATCCCCAGTCTAAAATGTGGTTAAGTTTTGTTGGAATCTTTACATTCAACAAGGATAAATACCGATGAGGATTTAGCTCATTAGTTGTAGAAGTTGATCCATATGATCCAAACTTACAAGACTTTAACCGAAGCAAGAGAGATTTACTGGATGATCAAAAATAATTACATTGATGAATTTGAATATTATTGTGGAATAATCGAAAAGTATGAAAATTCACGTATGAACATTGAAGATTTTTGTATTTCTACTTTTATATCAAAAGAAATCATTTCAATTATGAATCAATATAAAACTATCATCAATTCTGATCCAATATTCACAGAAGTTATGGATAATATCGTAAAAAATACAATAATATTACTACAATCATTTTTTATAGATGATAAACACAGCATATTTAAATCATACTCACAAATGAATGTTGATGAGCGAGATTTAATAAAAACTGAATTAATTTCTTTAGTCAATAACTGAAATATTGTTCAATAAAGGCAATTTATTACAATTTTACCTGATTTTCTTTTTCAGCAATTTTCCTAATCAGTAAGTATTATTTTTATAAAATTTAAAAATTGAAATCAAAAAAAATTTCAATAATAAATCATTTTTTTATATATATTTTAGGTGTAGATCATATGGGTAAAGAAAAAAAAGATTTTAAAAAGAAAGAGACTGAATTAAAAGAAAGTAACACAAACCAAGAAGCTTCTTTGAAACAAGATAAAGAGAAAAAACAAGACAAAAAGAAGAAAAAAGAAAAACCTAAAACAGAAATTGAAAAAATAAAAGAAAGAAATAAAGAATTAGAAAAACAAGTATCTGAAGAAAAATCTAAATATGCTTTTTTACAAGCTGAACTTGAAAACACTCGTAAGCATTATATCAAACAGCAAGAATGGATAAAAAATAGGACCAAAATCAATACAATTACATCTTTTACTCCATTAATTGATAGTTTTGAAATGGCCTTGAACAGTAAATCAAAAATTGTGAAAAATGATGACCAAAACTGTCAAATGGGCATTTTTATTGATGGATTTGAAAAAGTATATGAGAACCTGAAAACAATCTTTGATAAATTTGGAGTAAAACCAATTGAAGAAACAAATATTTCACTGGATTACAGGCAACACGAAACTATTATGAAAATCATAAATGATGATGTTCCTGAAGATACTGTTCTGCAAATCGTTGCTAAAGGTTATAAAATGAATGGCGAGGTAATTAGACCTGCTAAAGTAGTAGTATCAAAAAAAACCCCCATAATATTGCCTCCTGAACCTGTAGAGATTTCTTCTAAAGATAATGATAAGAAACAAGAGAAAGTAGGAGAAAAACCAACTCCATTCGAATAATATTTTTCATTAAATACTATATATCTTCGGAATTTTTTATTCCGTTAATTAGCAACAAGTTATCTGCTTGATTTCCCATCCATTCAATTAATTCGCTTATTCCTGTATTTTTTGGGAGACTTGAAAATACAATGTGCCAGTCTCTATCACGAATTTCATTTAAATTAAATTTTTCAATGATAGGTTTCGGATTTTCTTTACAATCGGCTAAATCGGTTTTATTTACCAAAAATAATAATGGTATGCTTTTCAGTTCATAAAGATTTAACATATTCCAAAATTCCTCTTTCGATTCTGAAAATCTTTCTGGATCTGCACAATCCAAGACAAATAATAATAAATTGCTGGCTTGTGCACCTCTTAACCAATCTGATCTAAAAATTTTCTGACCCGGCATGTCCCAGCAAATAAGTTTCACACCAGAATCTAATTTTACATTTGTGATTCTGAATTTTTTTGTTGGTTGGAAATAATCAAAATCAAATTTACCTGTGGACAATAAGCGCATAAGTGAAGACTTGCCCGCAAAATCAATACCATAAACGAAAACTTTGACCAGTGGATTATTGTTTGAATCAATCATAACCTTGTTTATCTCTTTTAGAAAAACTAAGGATTCGTCATCATATTTTCTAAGATCTATGAACAGGGTTAACAATAGGTTTGATTTATTCTTAATTTTATCAGTTTTATTGATGTTATCGAAGGTATCTAAATAAGATTGCATTAAGTATTCTTGAAATAAACGAATAAGTTCATTACGGTAATCATATGGATTAGTTTCTAAATCAAATACTAAACCCAAGATATATTGATAAGGTAATGGAATGATCAGTAAATTAACACCATCGACTTGAATTGCTTTTGAATTAGCATGTAAAAAGTCTTCAGTGAAGTGTTCTGTGGGATAATTTTTTTCTACTACATTTTTTTGACTCATAATTATTTGCTGAACTATCTCTTTAGAATCAAATAGTGTATCATTTTCATCCGGATAGGCAAGATATGTATTACAATTACTGGAATCCATTTCATTGCCATTATTGTCTTCCATCAAAAAGATATTTTCAAGCATATTGCAAATCCATCCGTATTTAGAAATGTTTTATTCTATTGAAAAAATTTTTATTTGTTTTTAAATTCTCGCTATTTTCATTAAATGAAAAAAACTATTTATAAATTTAACCATTTTGGTTAAATCTTCTCGCTATTTTCATGTTTTCTAATCTCAAACACTATAAAAGTTTTTGGGTATTGTTAACTTATTTTTGAGTATTAATTCAAGTAGTTATCAAAATGGAAAAAAGGATCATATAGTCTTTTGCATAAATAATTTTCTTTAACATGAACATTCTACCTCATTCATATATTTTTGGATATTACACAATTGGATCACTCGATCCCCATTAAATGCCTGTAAGCTTTCAGTTAGAGCGGTCTTAAATTGATTCA
>JAUWMK010000251.1 GCA_030613185.1 Promethearchaeum sp. | reverse complement strand
CAAAGAGCTTTTCTTTTTTATATGTGAAAACCATGTTAAAGATGAAAATGGCGAAGGAATTGAGTAGAAGAAATGACCTTCTTCAAAATATAGCAAAAAATCGTAAATTAAAGTACTTCAAAAAAAAATATAATAAAAAATTACTTCATTATTTTATTTCTTCTTGAATTGATTCTAGGGTTTTACTTTTTGTCTCGTATTTATTCCAAATCAGGCTTAAAAGAGGCAGTAGTATAATCACAGCTGCTAATACATAATACATTTGATAAGTTCCTAATGCATCTATAGGAGAATCTGGTAATATAGCAAAACCTATTAAAGGCCCTACAACATACCCAATTCGAGAAAGAGTCAATGCAAGACCTAAACCTGTTGCTCTTATTTTGGTATCAAACATTTCGGTTATATACACTAATAGAAATCCCAAAAAGCTAGCCATAAAGAAATATGCTGCTATCAAGAAAATGGGAGATACTGATGCTAAAAAAGCAATCCCAAGCACGCTGATTGCTGCCCCTATACTACAATAGATTAAGGCAAAAATCCGACCGAGTTTTTCCATTATAATACCAATTGTTAACGCTCCTAATATCGTTGATAAACCAGCAAAGGTATAAAATGTAGTCCAAGTGTCACCATCTATTCCTATTACTCCTTGATAATATGTTGCTACAGTTGATGTCAACATTTTAAAAGATGTATTCCAGCAAATATAGATTGCTCCTGATATGATTACAAACATCCAGTCTTTTTTCTCTAAAATTTTCAAACTTTCTTTGAATTTTCCTAGTGAAATCTTATAATCCCCTTTTTGTGCTTCCCATCTTTTAGTTTCTTTCATGAAGAACCAGAAAACCAATATTACAAGACCAAAAATTCCAAAAAGCCCATACATCCAAGTCCATCCAAAAGCTTCTGCAATAGGTTTTCCAATAACAGCATAAAGAGGAATAAGTCCAATCAAAAATGCTACACTGCCATTAATTGCTCTGTTTTTAGCAGGGGATTCTTCAGAAATAGGAATTGTCCAGAGGTTTACGTTCGTCCCTAATATAAGAATTGCATAAAATATAAAGAAAACCCAAAGAGATGTATCACCAATCAAACCAATAAGTAATGCACTAACACTCATTACTAATATTAAGATTAGGATTCCAATTTTACGACCCCATATATCAGCAAACCAGCTTAAAATGAAAACAAAGAAAGCAACAATTCCAAAAAGTCCTTGCCACAATAAAAATTCGGGCAAAGTGATTCCAAATTCCGCAATTATATAAGGTATTGCGTCTGTTTCAATTAACGATAGATAATTATCAAGCAGAGCAATTAAACCCATAAAAATGATCAAAAAAGTCATATAACCTTTTGACCTAGAACGCGTTTCTTCAGCCATGGTATTTAATATTCTGTGGAATTTATATAAAAGGATAGCTATATAAAAAAACTAAAAGGTTTAATTGCCGATGGAGCATCCTTTCATTTCATTTTTGTCAAAATATTTCTGGTGATATTCTTCAGCATGGTAAAATTGTGTAGCTGCAACAATTTGAGTTATTATTGGTCTGGAAAATGAGTTAGTTTTCTCCAAAGAATTTATTACAGATTTAGCCAATTCCGAATGCGATTGAGAATGGCAAAAAATTGCTGATCTATACTGGCTACCTACATCAACACCTTGTCGATTGGCCGTAGTAGGATCATGGTTCTTGAAAAGAATGTGCAATAACTCTTCATATGAAATAATATTGGGATTAAATAAGATTTCAACCGCTTCAGCATGCCCTGTATTTCCGGTACATACCTGTTGATAAGTAGGATCCTCTGTGTTTCCACCGATATACCCTACAGTCGTTTTTGCAATGCCCTTTATTCCACTAAACAAATATTCGACTCCCCAAAAGCATCCTGCTGCAAAGGTGGCTTTTTTAGTTTTTTCTAAAGTCATTATAATAATATTTATATCTAAAAACTCAAAAATAATTGCCAAATCTTTCATAAACCAAATTAAGATATGACTTATAATTTTTATTCACAAAGTTTCTGGGTTTATTTCCAAATTTACAATCCATCTATTGCCTGTATATCTTTCTAAGCAGACTATCCCAGAATTTTTGAATTTAATATCTTCTTTAAATCCGTCCTTTGATAAAAGAAAATTACATAATTTTTCCATGTGTGGTAAATGCCCAATTAACATAATATTATCATTAATATTCGACAATAAACCAGCCCAAATAAGATGTGAATCTAATGGGCTTAATCCTTTTGCAGATTCTAAACCATCAGTAGGTTCTAAATACTCTTTTAAAATTTCAGCTGTTTCTTTTGCCCGTTTTTTTCCACTATGATAAATTTTTCTGACTTCAATTGGAATTTGTTTAGCAAAACTTGCAATCTTTCGGGTGATTACATATCCTTCCTCAGTTATACCTCTCTCCGGATCTTCTTCTTTGCTTTTTGCTAGCGCATGTTGAATCAAGAAAAGCTTCATCATTTTTAATATATTATGAGCATATAGATAAATACTTGTTTTTCTTCTAAAAATCAGACAGTCTTGGTTCCAAACACAAATTATAATCGTTGTTAAATGCATGTTTCTTTATAAAACATCAATCCATTTCTGAGTTCAAACCTGCATCTTCCCATGCTGTTCTCATTACAATGTTTTTATTTAAAAAAAGCTGAACATAGCGTGCCGGGACATTATTCAATGGACATGAAAAATGGGGACATTTTTTGCACCGACTACCCAATAATACTTTTAAATGGTAATAAGCGAGCCCAATAAAAACGATTGTTGTGATTATTAAAATAATTTCATAATAAAAAGGAGGATGTGGATCAATCAAGAACAGAATAATATTACCAACAATTCCAAATAAGGGAATTAGTTCAAAAATGAATCCAACAACCAACATGGCGATCTTTTTCCATTTCTTGACAGGTTCGAGATGATATTTCCATAATTTAGGTATTCCCCATAGTCCACCACATTTTAGAAATTTTCCTTCTTTTGCGTAAAAAGGACAATGACTACATATCAATCCTGGTTCGATCACAAAGAATGTAATTGCAATAAATAATCCATAAGCCCACATCATCCACCAAGTGTTTAGTATGGATCCGATGAAGTAAAATATTGCTAAAGCGTTTAATCGGTAGCATGTATTGCAGATTATAAAAACAATCGTTTGTCGTTTAGAAAATTTACACATGATGATCTTATCAAGATTGCAATCTTCACATTCAATACCATCAGCAGCAACACATGTTAACACGGAAGATTGAGAATGAGGTCGATCTGAGGTAGATGAAATGTTTTTTGATGGTTTTTCGAAATGTTCGTTATTTGACATTTTTTTCAACTAATATTTAATCAAAACTTTTTTGATAATTTTTTTTGAATAAATTAAATAACAACATATAGATAAATTCTCTTAAAAGCGATAAGCACTTTTAATGAATGATAAAATTATGTTCAGTGATGAGAAAGCAGAATGGAATAAATTCTTCGATTTTTATAAAAAGAAATTCAAAGAAGAAGTTGGCTTAGTCCCCAGTGTATTTGAAAATGATGATTTTGAGATAGATCTGGCTGTTGGTGAAGATTCGGGAAAAATTCATGGAATTCGTGTGATGCACATTGTCCCTTATAAAGAAGAAGAGGGTGATGAAGAAGAAGAAGATGCCGATAACGACAATGAAGAAGATGAAGAAGAGGGTGATGAAGAAGAAGAATACGAGATGATCTGCTACGATTTCGTTAAAACTAAATCATCTTTATCTGAGCTTGAAGGAAAACCATACTTTGATTTAACCTTTGGATCAAAAAAGAAAAAAATGAAGAAGAAAGAAGAAAAAGATGATATCAATCTACCACTAAAAATTCAAATATTTTCAAAAAATGAGAATGATAAAGTGATTATTACTGGAGCTGTTATGATAAATAGCGATAATCCAGAAGATATTACACTATTAATGGAAAATACTGAACTTGGTTAACACAAAAAATAAAAAAACTTTAAAAAAAAATTTTTTAGAATTCATATCCACACGTGCACAATATCTTATATTCTTATCTGAGGATTGATCTCCACATTGAGGACAAATATTAGGAATTTTAGATGATTGTGTGGGCGGTGGTTGAGGTTGACGGTATTGTGGCTGTTGAGGTTGACGATATTGTGGCTGTTGAGGCGGAGCATATTGCTTCATCAATGCCCTTCCTGCTTTTCCAAATGCTTCCGGTATCATGAAGACACCAACTATTATAATTAATAAAATATGAGCGACCTTCATATCTCTCATTCCTTCTTTAAACTCAGCTAATTTACCAGTGGCATGTTCTCTATACAAATCTTCACCCCATTTTTCCAATTTTATCCAGCTAAGAATAAAGCATATGATTTGAAGCCCACCAATATAATAAATCATATCTAGGTAGATATATCCAACTGCACCAAATACTGAACTAAGTGCAATTCCAATTACTAATCCGAAAAATCCATATTTTAAATTCTCATTTTCGGGAGAAGTTAGTCTTACATCATTTAAAGCCATGATAAATTTAATATATTTCCAAAGTAGAATGAATGGCGGTATGAGAAAGAAAAATAGACATATCCCCGTCCAGAAAAATTTTCTAAATTCTTCCATAGCTAATCCGAGTTTATACATTTTATCTTGATTAATCTGAACCATTTTTTTCACCAAAAAATTATTTATTATGTTATTTATAATGATTAAACTTACATAAAAGTATTTTTGTTGACTTAAAAATCCAAATATATTCAAAAGAACAGAATGATAAAATGATTATTACCGGAGTTGTTATGAATAATAGTGATGATCCCGAAGATATTACAGTACGAATGGAAAATACTGAATTAAATTAAGACAAGAAATAAAAAAATCTTTTAAAAAAAATTTTTAGAATTTAAACCCACACGTGCCACAAAATTTAATATTCTTATCTTTTAATTGAACACCGCATTGAGGACAAATAAAAGGGCCTACTGGCGATTGTGTGGGTGGTTGTTGAGGTTGACCATATTGTGGTTGTTGGGTTTGAGCATTTTGAGGTTGTTGGGTTTGAGCATATTGAGGTTGTTGAGTGGTTTGCCCTCCTTGTCCAAATTCCCTTATTAATGCACCCCCTGCTTTTCCGAATGCACCAGGCATCATAAAGATACCAATTATTATAATTGATAAAATCTGGGCCATCTTAATATCTTTCAATCCATCTTGAAACTGAGCCATATTACCAGTGTTTCGTTCTTTATATAAATCTCCGCCCCACTGTTCCAATTTTACCCATCCAAAAATAAGGCATCCGATTTGAAGGGCACTAAAAATATACGAAATTTCAATATAGCCGATACCGAACACAGCAGTTGCGAAAGGAATTGCCATTGCAACTACTAAGCTGAAAAATCCGTATTTCAAATTTTCATTTTGAGGAGATGTTTGTCTTACATCATTTAAAGCCATGATAAATTTAATGTATTTCCAAAGTAGAATGAATATTGGTATAATAAGTAAACATAAACAGACCCCTATCCAGAAAAATTTTCTGTATTCATCCATAGCTACTCCGAGTTTATACATTTTATCTTGATTAATCTGAGACATTTTTTTTCACCTAAAATTATTTGTTACGTTATTTATTTTAGCAAAACCAAAATAAAAGTCTTCTCCCAACTGAAATAAACTTACCATAAATACTGGTCAAATTCAGCAAATCCAAATACTCGATCGTTTTTATTAAATTGAATTATTTTTCCAGATTCAAGAACAATTTTTCCAATAAAAAATCCATAAGCGCGATGAGAAGTATGCCTAAATAATATCAAATTTAAATTTCCAGATAAAATATAAACGGGTTCAAGAACCATATTCACTCGATTATCATTACTCGTAAATTTCCAGGGTTTATTTAGATCATTTTCATCCCATTGATATTTTACTTCATCCAAATGGTATCCTTTTCCTTGATAAAAAATCATGTTTTTACTCGATTCTGTGCCAAATCCATAATCAATATTAAAACCAAATGACTTACCATCAATTTCACATGAAGCTGAACACCATTTCCAGCTTGTTTTATAAGGTAAAACACCTCTACTCCAATCTAAACACGCAAAACTGTGATTTTCTTTTGAAAAAATATATTCCTTATCTCCTAACTTTACTGTACCCGATACATTCATACAGTTTATTTTCTGAGCATATACAAATTGCTTTTTTTTCTTAAAAGGAATAATATTTACCATTGTTTCCATGTTTTGGTCTTGAAATATGTGAATTTCACCTTTGAACACACGCTCTTTATCAAAATTTGGGAAGTTGAAAGTTAAAATGCGAATTCCATCTTGATGACTAAATTTCATGGAATAATCTCCTTTAATAAACTCGAGATCTCCAGTTTCAGATGTTTTAGGAAGATTAAGTGATCCTCTTGAATTCCATATATCGACACTCTTAGAAATACTACTTTTTTTACCAAAATCGATCCAATCAATCCGGGCTTCGCCAAAAATACCTATATCATAAATTAATAAAACGAGAGAAAATTCAGGATTTGTTATTTCATAATAATCCCATTCTTTAATCCTATATGGGTTAACTTTGATGTTCTCTCGGTTATAATTTGCAATTAAATTGGTCGCCCATCCTGATTGGATTAATTCACCTTTTTCATCTAATAAATCAGTTTGTTCTATGATTTTTTCTTGCATTTTCATTTATTATCAATATCTATAGCTTCTTTTAAGATCATATTATATTTTTTAATTAGAATTCGAATTATGGAAGAATGGTATGATATAATAATAGTTGGAGCAGGAACTGCTGGAGCATATTTAGGCTGGTTGATTTCCAAACAAGGATATTCAGTTGTAATCATTGATCGTGATCTGCGAAAAAATGTAGGTCAACGATTAGAACTCATTCATTTCGAAACAGAACAATTTAGTGAGTCTGGGATTCCAATGCCCGATAAAGCCCCTGTTCAGGTTACTCAAATTGAAGAAGCAAC
>JAUWMK010000049.1 GCA_030613185.1 Promethearchaeum sp. | reverse complement strand
ATGATAGGGATCATTTTTTCTACAGTACGGAGCATAAACTCCGTGCCGCTATGTTCAATCACTGTCATGATGAACAAGAAGATTTGGTTCCTCTTAAACTTTATGTACACATGTATTCAAATTCATTGGAAACTGATATTAATATTACAATATTCTCCAGGAGTTAAGTCAGTGTGAATTTCGCAAAAATTACTGTCTAAAAATATATTTTGGGTTTCAATTAACAATTTTCCGCCATTCGGCATGGCATCTCGTGCATTTAATACTAAATTCATTATTATTTGTTGAATTTGAGTAGGATCACCATTAATTAGTTTAATATTTCTTGCTAAATCAAGCTTTATATCAATCATTTTTGAAATTGAATGTTTGAGAAGTGTATTTATTTTTAAAATTTCGTCATTAATATTAAGAGGTTTTAATTCGATTTCTTGTTTACGAGAAAGTATTAAGAGTTGACGGGTTACATTTGCCCCATTTCTAGCAGCAGTCTTAATTTTTTGAATATAATCATAGTTTTCACTATTTTCATCGGTATCAAATAGCAATATCTCTGTGTATCCTAAAATGGTTTGTAAAAAATTATTAAAATCATGAGCAATTCCTCCTGCTAATTTTCCAATGGATTCCATTTTTTGAGATCTGATTAATCTTAAATCACTTTTCTCCATCTTATCAATATCTCGGGCTAAAACAATAGAACCTGTGATTTTTTTTGTTAAAGGATTAATTATAGGGGCAACATTTGATAAAAACGTAATAAATTTTCCCGAAATTGATTTTACACGGGTTTTTATATTTTTTGAACTTTTCCCTTCATCTACACGTTTCAGCATTAAAGAAAAAACATCTTTATCTTCAATATGGATTAAATCTAGGATTTTTTGAACACTAAAATCTTGTATAGGGTATCCCATTAACCTTTCATGAGATTGATTTGTATAAACACAATTTCCATGTGAATCAAATTCATAAATTATTTCATCCATGTTTTCGACTAAATTTTGAAAACGCTCTTCACTTAAAATTAAACGCTCTTCAAGTTGTTTTCGTAATTTAACTTTGGCATTATTAGATGTGGTTAAAAGAACTCTCACAAGTCGTGGATCTATAGTGAATGATATACTCGATATTAATGCACCTAATGAGAGACAAAGCACTAAAAATCCTGGTATTATTTTATTTAATCCTAAAATATAACCCGCTAAAGAAACAATTCCAAATATAATCCCACCGATAAGAGTTAATGATGTACTTTTTTTCCTATTTTTTGGAGATTTCCGATAGATCTGATAACAGTAATATGTATAAATTATACAAGTAAAACAACCTAAAATTAATGTCCAAAGAAATAATGGCTTTGTAGTTTCAATTTTCAAGCTCTTCATACCTGAAGGAAACACAGTAGGAACTATGGCATCTGGCAAAAAAAGTGTCATTAAAACTCCTGTGGTAATAGATCCATAGATCATTAATTTCTTTGCATCATATGAATATCTAATAAACAAATCGAGTCCTAAAGTTAAAAATAATCCCGCTATAACAAGAAAAATGAGAGAAATTCTAAATAATACGGGTGACAAGAAAAGATAGCCGATGGCCAAAAAAAACATATAAAACATTAAAGAAAACCACGTTAGTGATAAAAGATTCAATATTTTATGTTTAGAAGTGTGATAACTTTTGAAAATCAAGAAAAATGCTATGGACATTATTCCACTAGAAACAAAATGGTTGATTACTTCAATTGTCCAATTTATTATATATAAAAACATGATTTCCACTTAGTAAGTATTTTGTTTTGAAAAAAATAACGGGTTTAGAGTTTTCACCCTAATTTTACCTAAAAGTATCTAATTGGATTAACGCTAAAAAACTATGTCTCTCTTATATAGATCAGTCCTAAAAATAACAGATCAGTAAGTGGATCATAGAATTGTCAATTATGTTAAAATCTACTACTTTTTTTATTATAATTTCTTATATTACTTAGAGTGCAGCATAATAAAAGAGACTTATCTCGTTATCTAAAAACTTCTTACATGATTAATTGGAAAAATCCGAGTATTCTAAATGAATTAAGCAAAATCATCGAAGATATTCCCGAGAATGATGATGTTCAAAAAGCCATAAAGTTATTTTACTATGTTCGCGATAATTTCAAGTATAAAGTAACTCTTGATTTCACTACTCCGAATATTCTCAAAGCATCCACGACATTAAAACAAGGTTACGGGCACTGTGTTCGAAAAGCCATACTATTGACTGCCTTTGGGAGGGCTGCAGGAATCCCAACAAGGCTTCATTTTGTAGATTTGAAAAATCATCTTCTTAGACCTGAGTGGATTGAAAAATTAGGTGAAAAAATTATATACCATGGTTTTGTTGAATTTTACCTTAATGGAAAATGGGTAAAAGCTAGCCCTGCTTACGATAAAGACCTTTGTATTAGGTACAATTATTATATTACGGAATTTAACGGTAAAGATGATGCTCTTTTCAAATCAACGGATATATCAGGGAATAATTTCATGGATTATATCAAAGATCGGGGTACCTTTGCCAAAGTTCCCTATATTCGCATAGTTTCTACTTGGTTCAAGTATTACACAACATATATTTTGAAGTATATAAAAAAAAATAGTAAAACTCAAAAAACTCAAAATTCAAAGAAAAACTAAGGATTAAGAATGGAAATTCGATGTATATATTGCAAGGAAAAAAACGAAATTACTAGTAATTCGCATTTTGTATGTTCAAAATGCAATTCTTATTATCATTTTATTGTTGAAACACATTCATTTTATGAATTTAACGCCTATCCTGAAAAAAATATAAAGAAATATCATCAAAACCGAATGATTCGATTCCAGAAAAAAACCTCATAGTTATTAAATTATTATATGTTGCATCATTCTACATTTTGATTTAAGCATGGAACCCTCAATTCGATGGATTACTGAAAAAAATATTATTAAAATGATCGATCAGACCAAGTTACCTGGGACTTTAACATATCTAGAGATATCTAATTACAGGGCTGCTGCAAAATCAATAAAGGATATGAATATTAGGGGGGCTCCAGCAATTGGGGTTACGGCAGCGATGGGAATGGCTTTAGCTGCAATAGAATTTCAAAACTTAGATGTTGAAAAATTTAAGATTGAAATGGAAAATGCAGCCCGAATAATTTCAAAAACGCGTCCAACTGCTGTAAATTTAACTTGGGCAGTTAAAAGAATTCAAAACTTGATTGAAAATAACCCAACATCTCCACCAGAACTAACAAAATTAATAATTTTAGAATGCCAAAAAATGTGGCAAGAAGATATCGATACTAACCGAGCTATGGGAAAACATGGAGCTACTTTATTAATTGATGGAGATACAGTATTGACCCATTGTAATGCAGGGTCTTTAGCAACAGTGCAGTATGGAACTGCATTAGCACCTATCAGATGGGCAATCGAGGAAGAAGGAAAAAAAATCCAAGTTATTGCAGATGAAACTAGGCCGAGATTACAAGGTGCAAGATTAACTGCTTGGGAATTACATTATGATAAAATTCCGGTAAAGGTTGAAGTGGATAATAATGCAGGTTTAATGATGCGACTGGGAAAGATTAATAAGGTAATTGTGGGTGCCGACCGCATTGTAAACGGCGTTGTTTTCAATAAAATTGGGACTTTCATGGTTGCTATGGCTGCAAAATATCACAACATTCCAATGTATGTCGTAGCTCCAAAATCGACACTATCACTAAATGAATCGGAAAAAGATGTAAAAATTGAGCAACGAAACGCCCAGTTTGAAGTTGCTGAAATAATGGGTAAAATTAAGGAGCCAATTGTTCCTGATGGTGTTGAATGTATAAATTATGCCTTTGACGCAACACCATTTGATTTAATTACGAAAATCATTACGGAAGATGGAGTTTTTAATCCAGAAGAGCTGATTCAGAGATATTAACTGATATGATTCAAATTTTTCTTTTTAGTTTGTTTTATAAGTTCGATTTGGTTTTAATATTAATATTATGATGGAATCATTTTCGCTCAGTTTAGAAACGGCCTTTCTGGCTTCCGCAATATTTTCTTTTATCCTTTTAATTGCGCTGGTATACATTAAGTTATTCTCAGTAAAAATTCATGGTCTCTCTTATTGGATTTTCGCATATTTGTTTCTATTTCTTGAGTTTGGAGTGTTATTTTTCTCCGATGAGACCTGGGTATTGTTCCTTGAACTTCTCCTTCAAACATCGTTTATTGTATTTATCATTGTAGGAATGCGTAAATTCCTAAAATTACCCTTATTCTTACATATCTGGTCTGGAATTCTTGTCACTACGATAATCTGGGACATTCTCCTATTATTCATTTTTAATAATTTTCAACTTCATCTCTATTCGGTTGGGTTTATTATTGGATGTTTAATGATTTATAACGCAGGGCTATTATTTCATCACTCGAGAGTGCCTGAAAAGCGAAATATGCGGTATATTGGAGTTTTCGTCATCCTGAATGGCCTTCATTATTTAGATTATCCTTTCTTACGATCGGTAGAGTGGTTTGCCCCTATCGGATACCTGATGGCCAATGGTTTTAGTCAAGCATTTGGAATCGGCCTGATAATGCTAGTAATGCAGAAACTCAATTTTGATGTTCTCCAATCAAAGAAAAAAATATACCAATTGCACGGAATGTTGCCAATCTGTGCTTCTTGCAAGAAAATTCGTGATGATAAAGGGTATTGGAGTCAAATCGAGGATTATTTACGGGAAAATGCAGATATAGAATTCACACATGGTTTATGTGAAGATTGCTATAAAAAATATATTGCCGAAATACCTGAGAGTTCCATCATTGAATAAATACTTGAAATTTCTGGTCCCACTGTAAATCATCCGCGAGTATGACTTGATATCTTTTCTTAACTAAGAATTTATAGCTGACATGATGAAAAATATTATGATAGGTGGGTTTATGGATTATTTTTATAGTCTAAAATATTAAGGAACCAATTATTTCTGATGGTGTTGAATGTATAAATTATGCTTTTGACGCAACTCCGTTTGATCTAATTACGAAAATTATAACCGAAGATGGTGTTTTTAGCCCAGAAGAATTAATTCGGAGATATAATTAGCTTTATATGCAACACATTTCTATCCATAAAACTTCACCATAACAATATTTAAATTTGCTTTTATTAGTAAATATAATTGAAAAACTTATGAACCGTTCAGATAAATATTTTCATAAAATGGAGTTTATTCTCGAAAAAATCAATATATTACCCAGCAATCTTGATTCAAATCCATTCTTAGTGGATGCGCTCTTTTATCGATTTCAAGTTTCAATTGATGCCGCAATGGATATTGTTGCTATGTTATGTAAGGATTTTGGGATACTTGTGAATGATGACTATTCGAATATTGATGAACTAGTAAAATTTAAAGTTCTTTCACCTTCATTGGCGGAGCATTTAAGGAAACTAAACGGATTAAGGAACGCATTGGTTCATAAATACAATAAGATTGAAGAAGATTTAATTATTAAAGAAAAAGAGAATGTTGTAGCTTATTTAAATAATTTTGTTGAAATAATTAAAGTGATAATAGATGAGAAACTCAATATCGATTCAACAGATTAAAGGAGACCTAAATTTCCTCAAAAATAAATGGGTAATTGTATTCGGAAGTTGGTTAAGTAACTATTATATGCCAGAGCGATCCGATATTGATGTTGCAATATTAAGTAGAAATCAAAATAGAGGAAATAATTTACAATTTTGGGCAGATATTATTGGAAATGCGCCATCAAATTATGATTTAAGAGTTTTTGAAATCCTTCCATTGACCCTTCAAATGAATATTATTAGACATTATCAAGTTATTTATGGCGATCCTTTGGAGATTTCTGAATATTTTTATTACTATAGAAAAATCTGGAGTTATGTTCACTTTAGAATCGAAGAAAATAAGATTAAAACTATTGGTGAAAAGATAAGAGGTATTAAAAAGCGTCTTAATTTGCTGAATCTTTGATATTTCAAATGCCTTTAGTTTTACCCCCAGATATTAATGATTATGATTATGAGATCACTACCACCGATAATAATGCCGCCAATAGCACGGACAATAATGACCCCTTCGCAGAATTTAATATTCCGGGTTATCCAAAAATATATATTCTGGGTGCTTTAGGTTTAGGCATATTTTCTTTGGTAATATTGCATAGAACAAAAAAAGAAAATGATTAAATCCTAACCGAAAATATTTTGCCGTTTTTTTTCCTTCCTTCTAAATCTAATCGTTATTAGCGAAATGTCCAGTTTAAAATTGCTGAAATATTGGGAAAAATCAAGGAATATATAGTGTCGGATGGTGTTGAATGTATAAATTATGCTTTTGATTCAACTCCGTTTGATCTAATTATAAAAATCATAACTCAAGATGGCGTTTTTAGTCCAGAAGAATTGATTCAAAGATAAAAATAACAGTTTATTCTTTTTTAGGGTAGCGACTTTTTCCGTCCTTTTTGGGGTAGCGGTTATTTCCTTCTCTACTAGGTGGTCGGCTTCCATCTCTTCTCTGAAGAGGTTTTCCATCTCTTCTCCTGGTAGGTGGGCCACTTCCTCCATCTCTTCTTGGAGTTCTGCTTCCTTCTCTTTTCGGAGGTCTGTTTTCTCCTCTTTTTGGATTTTTATTTACCTCTTTTTTTAGAGTTCGGTTTTCTTCTTCTCTGAGGGTGCGTTTCCTTTCTTTTCTATTAACAGTTTTTCTATTTTTTTTCAGAGTTTGATCATTTTTTATAGTGCTTGATGAAACAGGAAAGTTTTGTGCTTTAAACACTATTGCATTCATTCTACGGATATCTTTAGGTAAATTTAGATCAGGGATTAGCTGATTTGAAATGATAAATTCCAAATTATTAATGGAGAGAATATAAGAGTGCATTTTTTTCTGGATCAAAGCGATTAAAAATTCATCTGATTGATTTAAAGTGCATTCTTTGGTAAATTGGATTTTGATAACCATTTTTTCCTTTAGAATAGCAGTAATTTTAAGATATTCTTCAGGATTTAGGTTTTCAGGTGTTAAAACGATTAATGGTTGTTCTTTACGAACATTTACAAATTTTTCAAGCATAATATACCTAGTTGATTAAACTTCCAAAATGATTAAATTTTTCGATTTTTTTTGGACTTTCTTTAATTTTTAATGCCACCTTGTTTTCCAGTAATAGTCTCGATTTGAATTCTCCCAATATTTACATTTTTCAAAGCTTTCTCGTTAATGAACTTGACACGAACAGGTTCTGGATCTTCCTCGAATTTATCAATCATTAATTCCAAAGCTCGACGTTTTTCTGTAAGATCTTCGATAAATTGAAAATTCCCTTTAAAATGAATTGTTCTGTATTTATAATCACATTCCCCTTTTAGATATCCTCCATCCTCCATAATTTGGCCCCAAACATTTGAATTATTGATTAAATATTCATTTTTTTTTCCTGAATTTGCGCAATGGATATAAAAAATCTCATTTTCTGTATCATAAGCGTAATTCAGAGTGACTAAATATGGATTATTATCATTACAGAGAGCAATCGTGAGGAAATGTTCTTCATTTAACATATTTGCAATTATCTTTTCGTCCTTTATTGCTTTTTCACTTCTCCGTAAGGGATGATATTCTTTCATAATATCCTAAAATTACGATTGTTTTTTTAGTTTTATTATCTATTTCATATTATGAATGAAGAGATTGATTATGTGCACGATGGATATTCTCTTGTGGCTAAGATTTATCGAGATTAAAAGGATGATTCACGAGCAGAAATTCCCCTTTTCAAAAATGGTTGACTCACCCAAAGAATTCATCCAAGATACATGAATTTGGCTGTGCGAGCGGATTTCCGATAGAAAAAGCGATTTTAAAGTCGGAAAAATCATATCTTGGAATTGATCTTTCATTAGATCAGATAAATTTGGCTCGAAAAGAGTTTCCTCAGTGGAAAGAATACTTTCTTTGTACTGAAATGCTTTCATTTTGTAAGAAAGAGCCTTCTAATAATTATTCTGGGATTATCTCGATGTTTTTAATTCGGCATCTTCCTCGAATATACCATGTGGAATTATTTACGAATATATATCGGATATTAACTGATCTAGGCGTATTACTTATTGATTTTTCTCCTAATAGTGATGAAGGCCGAGATCCGTGGTTTAAGGATTTACCCATGTATTGGTCCAGTTTCTCAAAGGATTGGATGTATCTTAGTTTAAAAGAATTAGGATTTACTCTTATTGATGAATATGAGGATATCAAAATGTTTAACAAGAAGGATGAGAAAACCTTATTTCTCTTATATCAAAAAATCTTATAAACCTCATGATTAATATGGACAAACTTAGACATCAAATAATATTTATTGAACAAGAGAAAAAAATTATAATAAATTAAAAAATGGGTTTTAATAACTATTTTTTCGCCCATTCGTTAGAGCACTTCCCGCACTTCAATTTCTTTGGATATACTGGAGCTCCTTGCATTGAATAGTATAAAGGCTTTTGGGACTTATCCTCAACTTCTTTGATTTTCCTTCTTTCCTCATTTCCACATTTTGGGCACTTAAAAACACGCGACATATTATAAAGAGTATTTGATTACCTAAAGAGTTATTTCATAGCCTACAAATATACTGGATGTATTTAGGGATGGTTCGATCTTAAAATTTTCAATATTTCGAGTGCAATGGCCCATGTATAAATTTTTTACGTTAGTTTTATTAATCAAATAGTTGACATCTTTGAATCCATGAAACCCTCCCAATATTGTATCGAGCACTCCAAATTCTCTTGAATTTTCAATAAAAGGTGCAATTCCGGGATGAGAACAACCAACAATTAATATTGTCTCTCCGTTTTTTCCATACTTAATTAGCAAAGCTTGTTCACCTAGGGGTTTGTAAGTTCCTGTACTTGCGATATTTTGAGAAATGCGGTCAAGAACCTTAAAATTTTTCACTCGTTCAACATAAGGATCTTTTAAATACCTTTCATAGTCTTTCGGTTGGGCTTTTGAAAATATATCAGGGATATAAATGTCTGGGTTATCTACAATTTCTAAAACATGAGTTAAACCTCCCATATGGTCCCAATGTGCATGAGAGATTACAATTGCATCTAAATCTTCCAATGATATATTAAGAATTTTGCAGTTATTCAGAAGTATTTTTCCATGCCAACCTGCATCAAATAGGATTTTTTTTCCTTCAAATTCTAAATAAGCTGAAAAACCATGAGCGATTTCCAGATTATTATTAGGATTTTTATGATTTTCATATAAAACGGTAATTTTTAGCATAGTTTAATTCAAATCTTTTCTTCAATATTCTTCTTCAATTTTCTTTTTTTTTCTTCGTTTTATTATCTTATAGACTATATATCCAATAACAATTAAGCTAAAAAACCCAATAAAGAAATAATCTCCCCAATCAATAACTCCATCGAAAAATATCTCAGCAGAAGTAAAAAACATAGCAATAAGCATTGCAATTCCTTCACAAATTTCCCATTTTTTCGAGCTTTTTTTTTTTTTCTTTTCTTTAGAAGTACCATTGATTTTTGCTTCTTCACAATTAACACACAATTTTTCGTGTGAATTATTTTGTAAAAAGTATTGATGAAATGTGATTGGAAAATCACAACTACTGCATTTAGGTTTCAGAACTTTATATTTTTTGGCAGCTTGATCGATTTCTTCTTTTGAAAAAGAGCATTGATGAGAAATATAATGTTTACAATCCATGCATGTTATTAAATTTAACTTACGAAATGCGAACATTTGTTTAATGGATACTTTTTTTGGATCTGCTCTAAGAGGTTGTACGATTTTCTCTTTTGCTGGATCATCATATTCTAAAAATTCACAACTCCAAAGACCATAAATATTTTTTCCCCACTTTGGAGTAATTTTCGAGTATTGATTCATTTTAATCTTTAGTTAGTCTTTTTCCATTTAATCTTTTAGGGGAGAATAATAAAGAATATATAACTTTCTCAATTTTCTCAATTGTGATTCCCCCGATTTACACTTTTATCATCATTTTAATACTAATTCTGGTTTTTTCAAAGTATGAACTTGGAATAGTATTACTCATAGGTGCAATTATATTTGGATTATTAGCAGAGGTTAATCTTATTACAGTGTTTGGTATTGTATTTTTAGATCCTTCCATAATTTTACTCGCAATTGCTGTGACCCTTATTCCAATTTTAGGTGCCATAATGGAAGAATCTAAAATGATGCTGGAACTCATAGAGAAATTAAATATTTCTAAAAAATTTGCTCTTATGCTATCACCTGCCCTATTTGGGCTTCTTCCTGTAGCTGGGGGGGCGTTAATGAGTGCTCCAATTGTAGATCAAATTGATCCTGAACTAAATGTTAATAAAAAAGTAGCAATAAATATATGGTTTCGACATGTTTTCATCCTTATTTATCCATTATCTTCAGTTTTAATTGTTTCAAGTGTATTAACAGAAATTCCACTTTATACAATCGTGCTTGTTATGCTCGCGCCATTCTCCTTGATGGTTCTACTAGGATATATATTTTTAATTAGATCTATCCCCAAAACAGAAAAAAATAATCATCGAGATCTTAAACGTGCATTCCGAAATTTTATTCCTATAATTATTGCACCTATTATTGATTTAATAGGTAGAAGCATTTGGCCTAATGTTTATTCAGAGATATTTTTAGTAATTGGGCTATGTATTAGTCTTATTATTGGGTTAAAGTTTGCAGATTTTGGTTTCAAAAGTTTATTTGAATTTTCTAAAAAAATGCGCGTATGGCGATTTCCTTTACTCATTATTGCAATGTTCTTGTTTTTGGAAATTTTTATAGAATCGGGTGTTCCAGATCAAATAGCGACCCTTAATTTACCCCTCATTCTGTTCTTGATATTATCTTTTATATTAGGGTTTTCTACAGGGCGCGCTCAATTACCTCTAACAATTCTAATCCCTATCTACATCACACAATATAATGTTTTAACAGTATTTCCAATATTTGACTTTGTTCTAATATACTCTGCAACTTTTCTGGGATACATTATTACACCACTTCACCCTTGTGTTGCATATACTTATCAATATTTCAAAACAAATTATAAAAATACCTTTAAATATCTGGCATTACCTACGTTTATATCTTTCGCGATTATGTTATTTCTATCTCTAATCACGATTCTTTTTTAAGTGAGTAAATTAAAAGATTTAAATAAGGAAAAAATTTAAATATGTTAATTACCCTCGGTCTGTAAAATGTCCTCCTCAAAAAAAAAATCGACTCAGAAGAAGCGAACTGCAAAAAAACGTTCAAATTGGAAAAATCTCACACGAGATTCTCGAGGTCGATGGGTTTCATCAAAAAAAACAAAGTCTACTAGTATAAAGGTAAAAAAACAACCCAAAAAGAGTTCAAAGAAAAAAACAAGTGCTATCAAAGAACAAAAAAAAGTAACTAAAATTCTAAGTCAACTTGAACAAGACTTTGCTGTTGATTGTCCACGGTGCTCAGGAGATTTGAAGCACTTTAGAATTCGGTGCGGACCAGATCGATTAATTTCTGTTAAAAAATGTATTATATGTAATTATTGGATACCATTAAGTGATAAATAATAAATTAAAGTGAATCATCCAAATAAGGTTCCAAATCTGGATGATTTTGTCCTCCTTCTAAGAATCTTTTTGCATTATTTACATAATTAATTGCACCTTGTTCATTTTCTGCAATTTTTGATTCTGGAAAAATTTTTTTTGGTTTTGCTGGAGTTCCAACAACTAAAGTTAAAGCTGGGATCTCATTACGAGCTGTAGCGCCTCCTGCAACTAATGCCCCTTCTCCAATTTTACTCCCTTGTAAAATAATTGAATTAATGCCTATAAGTGAGCAGCGTTCCACGATACAAGGTCCATGGATCATTGCAGAATGCCCTACAGTTACGTGATCTTTGATAACGCATTCTGTTCCGCGTTCTGAATGAAGAACACAGTTATCTTGTATTGAAGTATTCTTACCAATTCTAATAGAACAAGTATCTCCTCTTAAAACTGCACCATACCAAATATTTGCCCCAGATTCAATAGTTACATCACCAATTATTGTTGCATTGGGTGCTATAAATGCCTTTGGGCTAATTTTTGGTTTTATTCCAGTAACTGGACTAGGAATTATCATGATAATTTATTTAATTGATGATGCTTTACAAAATTTCTCCTTCTACAACTAAATTAACTAATCCACCAATTGAAACATCTATAAGTCCATCAGATTTAATTTGAGCCTTTGCCAATATTAAAGAAGGGCGTTTGATCTCATAACCCTGTTCAATTCGAACATCAACATTGTCTTGACCGAAATACTTATATTTAGCTAAATATCCCGCCAAACAACCATTACTACTTCCGGTTGCAGCATCTTCAGGTATTCCGTAATATTCTGCAAAGACTCTTACATGAAGATTATTTTCGGGTTGTTCTGTTTCGGAACAGAATGCTAAGATTAATTTAGCTTTAGTTCTTTGAATAAGCCAATTATATCTTTCAAGATTTATTTTTATCTGTTTTAAGATTTCAAGGCTTTTCAGTGGAACTAAAATAACTGGTAATCCAATAGTAACTTCTTGGATTGGAAAATTTTTATCAAAATCTTGAGGCTCAAGTCCTAATATTTTACTTAGTAATACAGGTTCATAAATACGCCCGAATTCAGGATTTTTTTGTTTTGATAATAAACAAGGTTTATTTTTTGATATGAAATTGGAATCTCCTTTTTTTTCTAATTGACTAATTTCTATACTTACTTGAGATGAAGGTAGATTGAGTAATATTTCATCTTTTTTTTCGGTGTTGAGAAAATTATAAATTATAAAAGCAGTACCGAGTGTAGGATGACCAGAAAATGAAATTTCTCTTTCAGGTGTGAAAATTCTCACATTGTAACTTCCATCTGGATTAGGTTTATTTTGAACAAAACTAACCTCGGGAAGACTTAATTCACATGCAATTCTTTGCATGAGCTCAACTTCCAATGGTTGATCACATTCAATAACTGCAACTTGATTTCCTGTGTATTTTTTGGTTGCAAAAACATCAACAATATAGAACTTCATGCGCGACATCGAATTCTCCATTACAAATATTTAGAATATATGATATAAATAAAAAATGTTCAATTCTCTTTAACTTTCTTTGGTGAAATTAAATAAACACATTAATTAAGGCACTTTCTCCATCAAGAAGGGGTAATCCATTTAGAATTTCATTCAGTTCAGATTCAATGGTTTGATAATTGGTAGAGAGGGCATCAATAATAAAATATGATACTTTTATTTCAAAATTTTCGATTAAAATTTTCTTTACGATTCCTAAACTACCAAGCAATGAATTAATATTTGATTTTATATCTGTTAATTTCTCTTTTGCTCGAATTCGAGATAAAATAGAAAGTAAAATCATCAAACTAGAATTATCAAAATCATTTCTTCGCGCCATCCTTTTTGATAATTTTTCATATTTTGTTGCTGCATCTAGAAATTTCTCATTTTTAAGATCATCCAAGATGTCTTTATAATAAGCGCGAATCATTTTTTGTCGTTTTTCTTTAAGTTCTTTGAATTTTTCTTTGTTTTTAGCTAAATCTTCTACAAGTGATGAAACTTGGTTCTTTAAAAAGGAATCAGCAGATTTTGAATCACTTTCAGTTTGTGAAGCTCTTGTAATATCTGATTCTGATTGCTTTTTTCCGCTCATACTTGAAATTAAATGCTTAATAAATGAAGATTCCCAATCTAATAGGTGGAGTTTAAATTCAAAAGCGACTAAAATTTCTCTTAACATGTATATTGCAATAGATTTATTCCAAAATCGAATAAGAATATCTAATAATTGTATTTCATCTGATTTTGGAAGTTCTTTATACTTTTTCGATAATTGATAAATATATTTTTCAAATGTTTTGTAGACATCTTCAGGTTGTCTGATTTTTAATAACAATAAGAATCCCATAACTATCGAATCTATCGAAAATATATCTAAATTGCGTTTATTAAGCTCACTAACTGCATCTAAATAACTGGTGTATGCTTCTTCATATTTCTGATGATATAGGTGACTTTGACATTCTCCCCAGTATTTCTCTTCAAGATTTTTCCTTTTTGATTTTAATTTTGGATTATAGATTAGTTTTTCAATCAACAAATCGTAATTTGATGGAATTTTTTTGACATTGTCTTCAGTACTCGTTGATTTTGTTTGTAATAATGCTTTTATATCCGAATCATCACCCAAAAGTGTTTCTAAAAGTAATCTTTCTTCTGGGAATAGCGCTAATACATCAAATAATTTTAAAGCACTTTTTATCTGTTCAGTTCTTTTAGCTTCTATCATAATCAAGGTATAGTTTATTAATTTAATTGGAAATGTTTCAAAGAATATTTTTTTTGAACTTGATACCTTGAAAATGAAATTATCTAATTCCTTTTGAATTAAATCAACTTCTTTAAGTATAAGATAAATTAAACTTGCTACGGCTGCACTAATCCCTGCCAGTTCAAATTTCTTTGTAGTTATAAGTTTCTTTGAAATGTCACAATATACTTCAGCAGCATCTGAAAGATTTTTTGTACTAATTAAATCAATTCCTTTTTGGAAATATCGTTTCTTCAACCCAATTCGCATTCTCATTAGGCTTTGTGATGCCATTCTTTGATCCCCAGCTTGGTTAGATAATTGAGAAAGTTGGTCGGCGTAAATCTGCATTTGTTGTTTTTGTTTTGCTAATGATGCAACTGAACTTCCTTTATCTTCTTCAATTTTTTCCATACGACTGAAATAGGCATCAAAAATATCTTGATCTTTAATTCGTCTGTTATAAGTTCTGGCTTCTTTTAGATTTTCTTTTTCTATATAATAGTTAACAATTAATGAGAGAAGGGGATCTAAATTAATCTCTTTTTCTTCAAAATAACTCTTAATAACTTGTTCAATTTGATGTATAATATCTACACCTTTTAAAATTGATTCGTCATCACCCTTCTTTGCAACTTTAATGCCCAAATCTTTTAAAAATTCGATATATGCTTCAGAAAATCTTTTTGATTCATCGTAAAGAAGATGGTTACGGTAAAGTTTAATTAGAGCAGTTAAAATATTTTCAAATTCAACTGAATCTAATGAATGAGATATATTCTTAACAGAATCTATGCTCTCATTTAATTTCAATTTCAAAAATTTACTTCTACGAATTTCGGGTAGAAAATTTATTTCATTTATAAACCTTCCAAGCATATCTCCTTGAATATATATATCAAAAACCTTTTCCAATACATCAAAAGAAAGAATCTCCATTCCAATATGGTGTAACCAATCTGCCTGTTTTTTTACTAACAAGGATGCTTGATTAAAATCTTTATTATAAACTAAAAATTCAGATTTATCGTAAATTTCTTTATTCATTTCATAAAAAATAAGACTTTCTTCTTTAACATAATCAAATAAGAAATCGCACATTTTCTTTAGATCTTTTAATTCGTATTGCTTTGTTTCTTTTTTAAATTTTTCTTCTACCTTCAAGGATGCTTTTGTTAATTGCTTCTTCAAGCTTTTCGATTTTATCTTTTTAACAATAGATTCAGCCTTTTGAAAATCATGAGCTTTAATGAATAAATGCCCCATTTGTAAAAGATAATCGTCTATATTCTCAGATTTTACTTTAAAAGATTCCCAAATATTATATAATTCGTCTAAAGTTAATTTAGCTGTATATACATCATTATTGTTTAAGTGTTTTTCGAGAATTCTTTTCAAAATCTTAATAACTTTGTTCGCAAAAACCTTTATTGATTCAAACAATCCAGCTTTTTGATATCTTTGAAAACAAAGGTATAATTGTGATTTGGCATAATCATCTTGCCCTATTGAAGATAAATAATCTGCAGACCCAGCGATATTTTGAGTGACACCTTCTAAAATCTTAACCATTTCATTATGATCAAATTTTTCTAGTAATGTAAATGCATTTTGTGTTTCACAAGCAGCAATCCAAGAATCAATAGCTAATGTATAACTTTTTTTCATAAGTTCTGTATTTGATAGTTCAATTCGAGCCCAGTTTCCTGCCATTTCAAATAATTGTGCTGCATCTCCATATTTTTTCTCTCTAAAAAGACGAGTTCCTTGTGAGATTAACTTATCAACATGCATTTTTCGGAATCGGTTAGAAAACACAGGATTAAAGCTTGAAATTATTTTTGCAGCACTTAGAAACTCACCATCTCTCGAATAAAGCCACGCTGCTTGTTCAGCATATATTGTCCAATCAGAATTTTGATTTTTTTGAGAAATTTTTGCAATCTTTTCAACTAATTGTCCTGCTTCTTTCCAATTTTGTTGTTCAATTTCGTAATTTGCTTTCTTAAAAAGTGAAGGGATTCTTAACCATGCATTTCTTTGCAGTAAAATCATATCTCCTCCGATAATACTTTCAGTGAGGCAACCAATCATCATTTTTAAGACATTCGGGCTCCCTATGTCAGAAATACAAGCTTCAAATGGATAATCCGACCAAATCCAATTTAATAATTCATTAGCAGAAGTATCAATTACTTTTGTTTTGTCTCGAAAAATGACTACTGTATGAATGTTTCTATTCATTTTTTGGATTATTTTCATCATTTCTTTGAAAATTTCAATTTCACTTTCTGAATTAGGGTTTAAGAAAAATAATATCCCATCAGCCATAGAAATCAGGTTGTCGTAATCCGCATTTATGTTCATAGGTACTTCAAAAGTAAGGTTAATATTATCTTCTTCATATTCCCACTGAGAAACATCATCAATTGAAACATTTTCAAGTCCACCTTGCTGTAAATATTCTAAAACAGTTTCATTATCACCTAATACTAAAATATTAAATATGTATGACATTTCTGACATTGATTTTATCCCTAATTCATCTGGTTATTTCTATTATTTCTATTTCTATTTCTATCTTAGATATCTACTTTAAATAAATTTTCTAGGTTTTTAAAATAAAATGTAAAAAATTTTTCAATCATATTTGAATCTATTTCATATGGATTACGAATCCAAAAAATTAGCTCAATGTTTTATTCAACCTTTTTCTAGAGAAATTCAAATTCCCTCCGATATATTTAATGAAATTCAACCACTAGGGAAAAATGTAGTTGCTGTTATTCCGGGTGAATCCAAGAAATTAACATTTTTCTTAACTAATGCAGATAATGTACTTTTCATTAAACTAATTTTGGATAAATCCAGTTTAAACGAAGTCTTCTTTACATCTTTGAGAGAAACAATGCTGGATCTCAATATGCAAAACTTATTTTCAACCGGAGTTTGTTTCAAAGAAGAAATATGTGTATGGGAAGGAGTATTTGAGTTTGATAAGGGAGTTTATAATGAAATCCAAGAAAAATTCTCCAAAGTTACCCATGTAAAGAAAGCAAAATTCGAAGAACTTC
>JAUWMK010000233.1 GCA_030613185.1 Promethearchaeum sp. | reverse complement strand
ATGATAGGGATCATTTTTTCTACAGTACGGAGCATAAACTCCGTGCCGCTATGTTCAATCACTGTCATGATGAACAAGAAGATTTGGTTCCTCTTAAACTTTATGTACACATGTATTCAAATTCATTGGAAACTGATATTAGATAATTATGTTAAAAGAAGGAGATAATGTACCTAAAGATATTGAACTAAATGACCAAGACGGGAATTTAGTTAGATTAAATGATTATTTGGGAGAAAAAATTGTAGTTTATTTCTATCCAAAAGATAATACACCAGGTTGTACAATAGAAGCAAAGAATTTTAGAAACTCCATTGAAGACTATAGGAAAAAGGGTATTAAAATTATTGGTATCAGTGCGGACTCTGTAAAATCTCACGAAAAATTCGTTTCGAAATACGACCTTCCATTTACACTGCTTTCTGACCCTGAAAAGAAAGCAGCGAAAGCATTTGGGGCTTTGGAGAAAGGAAGAGTTAAAAGAAGGACTTGGTTAATCAATGAAAATTGGCAGATTGAAAAAGCTTTTGAAAAAGTATCCCCATTGAAGCACAATCAAGAATTAAATGAATATTACCAACTGAAAAAATAATATCTCACACTTTTTTGATTTTTTATAGTTTTATTTGAAGTGAACTATACGTTTAAAAACTCCGAAAAAAAATCTAATAAACCTTTAATCTGTTCACATAAAAATTCAACATTTCCCTATTGCTAATTCTTCACATTTCAAGATAGAATTATAACATTCATCCGTTTTTCCAAGTCTTAATAAAGCAATTCCTCTGGCAAGAGAAATAAATGTAAAATCCGAGATATGCATGGATACCCTCTTAAATATGCATTATTGTAGATAACCAGAAATACGGCAATATCTTATTCTATTTTTCCGACCTTCATTCGTATATTTAAATCAAAATCATTATTAAAATCTGAATTCTCATGTCTTATTTCTTCTAATATGTCACCAATTTTTTCCGATATTCTGATTGTATTACCTATAGATCCAATTGGTAAACAACATAGTGATACTATTACAATGACCCAACTCCCGGTAAAATACATTATCGGTACCATTAATACCAAACCAGCAATGATTAAGGCGATCCCAAATTTTTTACTTCTCTCAGCAGCTTTCACCGCTTTTTTTAACCTATTTAACTGTGAATCCTTAAGATTATTTTTACATTCAGGACAAATCCAAAGTTTACCACATTTAGGACAAATCACTTTGGAACAAAATTCACATGTATCAGGATTTTTCCCTAAAATTTTTGCATTACTCCCACATGTTGGACAGGTATATCTTGTATATTTATCTTTACTCATAACTGTTTATTAACTTTTTATTAAAAAAAAGATTTCTATATTGTTATTTTTTTATTTGTTAATTGTTTAAACAAACCGAAAAAGAAATTAATGTAAAATCCTCCCATTATTCGATAGAGCATTTGAGCATATAATACTAGATGATCATTTATCTTTGATAAATGGATTCTAATAGTTATTGAGAAATGGATTTTATTAGTTATAATTATAGTTAATTGATTATTATTCTAATTATGATGAAAGTAGTTTAGTAGTTAAGAAAAAAAGCAATATAGTTAGTGTTCATTCTTTAAACGTTAATGCTTTAGTTTGGTTATTTTGAAAGAATAAGGAAGTATATATTGTATAAGAGCAATTGAATATAGAAAAAGGAAATTAACCGAATTAAACCATACATAAAATTTACTTTAAACTGAATGTTTAAAAACTCCTACAAAAAAATCTAAAAAACCTTCAATCTGTTCACATAAAAATTCAACATTTCCTTAATGAATATATGGCCGTAGAGATAGAAGACATCCCGCCTCAAAAAATCCAAAAATCAGTAAGATTTACCAATATCCCAAGATATAAGAATTTTGTCGCAGTATCAAAAAGGAAAATTCCAAAAATTTGCTCGAAACATGAATTACATATAGATCATATTACAGGTGATACTATTTGTAAGAAATGTGGTCTTGTTATCGATGAACACCTAGTTATCTCTCAAAATTATGGAAATTGGAATCCGGATAAAGATAAATTTTCTACAAATCAACAAAAAGATCGAAATTTCTCACAGGATTTGATACGTGCATTAAAGAGAGAGCATAATATTTCGTGGAATGAGAGAAGAGAAATAATAGGAATAAATGAGATTAACAGAATCACGGCTTTACATAATATTGGGAAATCCATTAAAGAAAGAGCAATAAAATTATTTCAAACGATAATCAGACAAGATGTATTTCAAAATCATTATATTAAACTTGTCGCCGCAGTTAGTTTTTACCAAATTATAAAAGAAGAAAAGAATCCACTAGGTTTAACTGAAATTATTGAAAGCTCTGGTTTTTCCAACCGACTTGCTAATAAATATTATTACATTCTCCGAAAATTACTAAATATTAGAACGTTATCAGAAAAATCTAATGATCCTAATATATATGTCCCTAAAATATGTTCATCACTAAGAGTTAATCAAGATGTAAATGAATTAGCGCGTAAAATAATTGATAATTTCAAAAAATCTGTTAATTACTCTGGTTTTAAATTAAAAGGTATTGCTGCTGCCGGTGTATATATTGCTTGTAGACTTAATCATATCCCAAAATCTCAAAAAGAAGTTTCTAATACAGTAAGTATAACTGATTGTACATTACGTTCCCGTGTTAAAGATATAGAAATTTATTTAAGAAGAAATCGAAATATATGGGAATAATGGGGAAAAAAAAGAAATTTAAATTGAGAAAAGAGAATTTATCATTAAGGGATAAAATTAATGGAGAAGAAAGAGAAAAGCGATAAAGCAAATTTTGGTAAAAATTTTTTTACTAGATTTATTGAAGATAAATGTGATCGCCAATTATTTCTTAAGTTATGCCAAAATAATCAAAAATGGATGGATCCTATTCGAGATATTGCCAAATTAAAAAGACCTGTTAAAAAAAACGAATACATATTAAATCTCGGTCATATATACGAACAAAAAGTCTATAATTTTTTGATTAAATCACTAAATACAAGATATTTAAGAGATAAATCAGATAAAAAAATAATTCAATCTAAATTAAAACTCTATGATTTAAGTGATTGTTATACTAAAATTCAAGGAGGAAAATCTTCATATATAATCCTCTTAGAAAAGGAATTTCAAACACCTATCCCATTTAAACAATCTATTTTTCCTTCTAAAATTCCGGGAGATCCAATACCGGTTAAATTTTCAGATCAAAGACCTGATATAATAATAATAAGAAAAATTTCTGAAGAAAAGAAAAAGGAAAACATTTATGAACTTATGCCTGACGGAGAAAAGCGAAAATTACCAATAACTGAAACTGATAATCGCTTATCTATAAATGTAATAGATATTAAAAATACTGCCGAACAAGATATAGGAAAAAAACATTTTATTGAAATCATGCTCTATTTAAGAGCTTTTTCTCATTTTATTTATGAACAAAAATTAGAGAAAAAATTCTTCATTTCAATAAGCGAAAATGGCATTTTTCCAAAATATGATGATAAAATTTTAAAAAAAATAAAGAAATTCTCAAGTTTTGCTGATTTAATTCTAAATATTCCATGGAACGAATCAGATAGGATTTTTAAAAATACAGTAAATAAATTACAAGAGCTCCATAAATTAAGCCCTTGTGCAGTTGAAGATACATCAGTTAACATCCATCCCAATTGTGGTTTTTGCCCATTTCTGGAAGATTGTAAAATTACACTGGGTATGAATGATATGGATCATCCAAAAAATTGGTC
Organism: Promethearchaeum sp.; assembly: GCA_030613185.1. Lineage (GTDB taxonomy): Archaea > Asgardarchaeota > Lokiarchaeia > Sigyniarchaeales > Promethearchaeaceae > Promethearchaeum. The sequence continues at coordinate 3,651 of JAUWMK010000233.1, read as the reverse complement.
TTTAAAATTAATCCCTTTTAATTCGATGTCGATTTCCCAACAATTAGAATCTTATGGATTTAAAACAATAGGGGACGTAGATAGGGGTTTTAAAAAAATAAAGGTGGGAAATACGCCATCTCCTTTATATCCGGAACTTCCCCTATTAGAAATGAAAGTTAAATCGTTAATTAATAATGATATAACAACTCCAAAACCTGGAAAAGTACACTCTTATTGTATTCCAAAATTTACCCCAATTTCACTTACATTCGCAATAGAAACAGATCCCTCAAGCGATCGGGTATTTGCAGCAGGAATTTATTTAAAAATGATTGTTGCTAAAAAAGCAAAAAATTATAGTATTTTTAAAAAATGGTGGAAAATTTGGAAAAATGCTTTAGATACTGCAGAATCTCCAGATTTAATTAAAACTAAAATAAACAACACTTGTTTTCCAATAGACCAACAAATTCCTTTAGAAACTGTTGAGAAATTCTTAAAAATTTTAAAATCTATTAAAAATATTAAAATCTTCATACCTGGTATGCGAGTAAACGGAAAAAGTGTAATTCAAACACGAATTTTATGCTATTATGCAATTATCAACGAAAGTTTGGACCCAGATAAAGAAGATGAACTAGCTATAAAATTGGTTGATAATCTTTTTCCAATTTTGGAACTCTGCAACATTGTGGAAAGTTATGTTCTAACACGGGAAACAAAATATTACAAAAAGAAAGATGGGTCCACTAAGGAATATATTTACGAATATAAAGCAGATATGGGGATTTTCTACTGGTCGCGCAGTCAAATAGAACATTTACAAGATATGTTAGAGAGGAACTTGGAAAATATTATAAGCAGTACAGTAATTCGGAATAAATTCTCATCATTAATTTCCTGGTTCACACCATCTGATTCAGAGGTAACACACCCTTATCAACATAAAAAAATTTTTAATTTACGGGCATTCATAGAAACCGTCATAGGTTTTCCCGGTATTATTAATTATACATGGCACGAAATTATCAAACATCCTTCAAATGGAGGACTTAACAGCAATAAAATGTATTGGATTGAACATTACAATTACATGGATCCCACTCCATGGTATGATTATCTTCAAACAAAAAGTGATAAATCTAAACAAAAATTAATAAAAGATGAGATAATCAAGCAAATAATTCATAAAACTCGATCTTTGAACACCCTACGGGAAAAATTCCAATATCGTGCAAGATACGCAATTTCAACATATGCTCGACCCGTTAAATCAACAGTTCTTAAACAAAAAACTTTAGATGAACATTTTCATAGTCTTGCTCACGTCTGGTATTTGTTTTCAGAATTAAATGGAACAATGCAAGATTTAGAAGCGAATAATATCCGCACAATTTATCCAGAATACAGCATAGGAAAATTAAATGCTGCTAAGATATCTGATTTATATCAAGTCGATAATCCTTTAGTAAAATTTGATATATTCCAATTTAAAATTCAAAATTTATCCAGTAATATGAAAATAAAAGAAGGAGATTATGTTTTACTAATCCCGGATGAATTAAGAGACCTTCGAAAATGGGAACTTGATAGAAAATGGAGAGTTAAGATTATTGAAATGATTTGGAATTCAAAGTACAATGGTTATTTGATTAAGGTTGAATCTAAAGAGAATATTTTGATGTTATATGACAAAGAAGTAGACAATAAAGCAGAAAACCCCGTTTGGTATTTATATCCGACGTCTATGGATGCATGGACAAATAAATTATATGGTATACGAGCTGGAGGCCTTCTTGAAAGAAATAATTTTGGAATTAGTTGGCTAGGTGCAAGATTAGCATATATGTGGAACATTCGTTCAAGAAATGATCTTTTTTGGCCGAAAAATTGGGAATTTTCTTCTCATGAAATATATATGTATTTACCAAAAGTACTAGAATCAATTAAAGAAATCCCAGGAAAAAAACTATTAACAAACATTAGCCCTAACCCAGACGAATCTCAAACAGAAGCAATAATAAAAGCTCTTGATAACGTTATTTATGCAATTATTGGACCTCCTGGAACCGGAAAATCGCAAACGATTGTCGCTTTAGTTGATGAATTTATTTTTCGATCAGAAAAAGCTAATAAATCCACACGAATATTAATAACATCATTTTCATATACAGCACTCCGTGTTTTAATAGATAAAATTAGAAAGAGTAAAAATGTTAAAGGAAATAAAGCAAAAGCTGCAGAATTGCAGTTAATTTTTCTAAGATCAGAAAGTCAAAAACCAATTGCAGAAAGTACTAATTGCACATTTGTTAACGATCTCGTTAGATTACCAAATGGAAGTTGGAGATGGAATGGAGAAAAAAAGAAAATTACGAAATCCAAACCTTTGGAAGACCAATTAATGAGTAATTTTATTATTTTTGGTAATGCTCATCAGCTTTTTAGATTAACTGAAAGAACTAAGATGGGATTTGTATTTGATTTAATTTTGGTTGATGAAGCAAGTCAATTACCAACAGATAATTTCTTATCAAGCCTACAATATATAAAAAATCATACTTTTCATATTCAACCTAAATTACCTCCTAAGATATCCTTAACGCCTAATTCCTTAGTTAAAACTAAGGATCATGTTGCACAAATGAAACTTCTAAACCCAATTGATATAAAAAACCTTACAAAAGTTGTAATAGTTGGAGATCATAATCAATTGCCTCCAGTTCAACCAATATTACCACCAAAAAATTTAGATAAGGCTTTAGATAGTCTATTTGCCTATTATGTCAAGCACCACCAAATATTTAGAACTCAATTAAAAACAAATTATCGTTCACATCAGGATATTGTTGACTTCACCAAAACTTTAGGAATTTATGAGGGTTTACACGCAACATCTTCTTTAGCAAAGAAAACATTGCAAGGAGACATAAATAAAATCAATAAATTATGGATCCGGGAGATTTTAGCACCAAATAAAGTTGTCAGTGCAATAATTCATAAAAGAAAGTTTGAAATTGCGGTTAGTTCTATTGAAGCAAAAATTGTAGCAGAAATTGTAGTAGGATATTATGAAATGTGCAATATTACTTCTATAGAGGAAGAAAAGATTTTTTGGAAGGAAAGAATTGGGGTCGTTGCACCCCATAATGCTCAAGGTCGCTTAATTATACATGATATCTTTGCAAAAATGACCAAAACTTCAATGATATTAACTAAATTGGATAATAGTGAATTAATGGCACATTTAAAAAGCACTGTATACTCAGTTGAAAAATTCCAAGGTTCAGATCGCGAATTAATCATAGCCTCAGTTGGATTATCAGATATCGATCAAATTAGTGCTGAAGGAGAATTTATTTATGATCTAAATCGATTCAATGTGCTTACATCACGTGCTAAGAAAAAAATTATCTATATTTGCAGTGATTCATTCTTAGATTTTATTCCAAATGATAGAAATGTAATGGAACACGCATCCCATAGTTATAATTATGCTTATAATTTCTGTAATCGAGAAAAAGTGATTTTTATCAAAAATGAGAAAAATAATTTAGATTATATTTATTTTAGATGGAAAGAAGACAACCCAAAATTAGAAAAACCATTGGAATCCTTTAAAATCGACTCAAAAATAGATGAAGATTACTTTGAATTAATATACTTCAA
>JAUWMK010000139.1 GCA_030613185.1 Promethearchaeum sp. | reverse complement strand
TATTTCAATTCACTTTCTATTATTCAAAAAATTAAACTTCAATACGAGGGATAAAATTTTCATGTCAGAACAAAATGAAGAGCACATATTGGAATTCTTTGATTTAGGCGATTTAACTCAATTTAAACAAATAGATCATGAAAAAATCAATGAAATTGAAGAGAATTCTTATTCTATTAGTCCGATTATCTTTGAAATATTTGAAAAATTAATGAAACAATGTTTAAAAGGCTATAATTTTACAGATGATGAAATTCCCTTTACTGAATATATGGAATTTTATCAAGAGGTAAACAGAATAATTCCACGATTAAAAAAGAAGATAATTACTGAAGATTGTAATAGTAGCGTTTTTTATGTTGGTGACACTCATGGAGCAATTCAGGAAAGTTTTAAGATTGTAGATTTTTTCTATAAATTATTTCAGATTAATAAAGAGATAAAAATAATCTTCGTAGGCGATTATGTAGATCGAAATCCATATGATCTTGAGAATCTTACACTGATCACTGCGTTTCATCTATTATTTCCAAAAAATGTAGTTCTTATTAGGGGAAATCATGAAGATCGCTTAATTAATACTCATTATGGTTTCTTTGATAATTTATTAAGAGCCTTTAGGGAAAAAGGGGAAGAATTGTACGAGGAGGTAATCAAATTTTTTACGCATCTCCCTCTTGTTCATATTGCACAAATGCATTCTGGGGAAAAATTAGCAAGGGTTATGGCAGTCCATGGGGGAATTCCAATAGATCCATTAAATTTTCTTGAACCCGCTATTTTAGAAGAGATCGAACCTAAATTAAAATGTGAAGTAGATAAAAGTGATGACATGGATCCTTATTCAGTAAGTATGCTTTGGTCAGATCCTGATGAAATGATTCAAGGGATATTAACTGGCGCGCATTTACATGGTCGAATGAGATTTGGATTTCCAATATATAAGAGTTTCATTGATGCAAATAAAATTAATTTAGTTGTTCGAGGTCATCAGAAATGGAACAATGGACATCATATATTCTTTGGTGGTCTATTATATAGTCTATTTTCTACGCAAACTTATGATGGTAAAATAAAATTTGAACCTAAAATGCTTAGACTTGATTTTGGGAAAACTCCAAAAATACTTCCAATTGAGTTTGAATCTTTAGAAAAAGAATTAATAACCAACACAAATTAAAAAATTGGTGAATACAATTCCAAATGAATTTGAAGAAGAAAACGAATACAGTGAAAAAACTAGGATTATTGGAGAACAATCATATCAAGCCCTAAAACCTACACTTAGTAAAATAATTGAAACTCAAACACAAATGATTTTTGATGGAAAAACTCAACGAATAGGAGAATCAAAGGAATCTACAATTGTGGATGAGTTTTGGACATATTACTCACAATTCTCATCAGAAAATTTACCATCAGAAGAGAGATACTATGGGGAAGATTTTGCTGAATTAAAAATTACAATTCTTATTCGAATGTTTCAAGATTTCTACTTAGAACGTATATATCCTCTAAGTTTTCCTGTTCCGATCATACAAAAATCGTATAGATCAACTAAAACTAAAAAAAAAAACCCAGCAAAACTATTTTTTGTGGGTGATACTCACGGATCTTTTTTTGATACAATTAAATTGATACATTATTTTGTTCGAGAAATTCAAAAGGGGAAAGATTACGATTATGAGGTTAAAATCATTTTTATTGGTGATTTTGTTGATCGGGGTAAATTAGATATTCATAACCTTCTTCTTTTAATGACTTTTAATTTAAAATATCCGAACAATGTGCTTTTATTACGGGGGAACCATGAAGAAATTTCAATATGTGCCCATTATGGTTTTGGAACTAGGGTGATGAAACATTTTTCACAAATTCTTTTTGCGTCTTTTAATCATATGTTTAAAGATTTACCTTTGATTGCTATTTTCCATTGTAATGAAGGGAGTATTATGTGTTTACATGGAGGTATCCCGATAATTCCTAATAAATCGACAGGAGAATATGAAGTACCTCAACTAAATACATATCAATTCAATAATCGACAGGTTTGGATTGATGAAATGGATGATGTAACACAACAAATTTTATGGAATGATCCAATTAGAAATTATGATCCAAATTCAAAGCAAAATTATTTTAAAAGTCGAAGAGGGATAGGATATGTTTTTAATCATGAAATTTTTAATGAATTTTGCATAAAGAATCATGTAAATTTGTTATTTCGAGGTCATCAGGTATTTTTAAATGGATTTCATCAACATTTTGATAATAGGTTTTTCACTATTTTTTCAGCAACAAATTACGCAAAAAAGAAAATCGAAGCTAAATTTATAGAATTAGATTCTGGAGAAATTTATAATTTTAAAGTCCATAAAATTCAAGAATTAAACTCCTAAACTAAAAATAATGATTAAATTATGAGTTATAGTTATGAAATAAAGGATTTTGATGCTGGGGCCCGTATTGGTTTAATGAAATTGGGGGGAAAAAAAATAGAAACGCCCAATCTTTTTCCAGTGGTAAATCCTTTTCAAAATCAAATTTCCCCAAAAGAATTTTACGATCATTTCAAGATTCAAGCAATTTTTACTAATGCATATATTATTTACAAAAATCGAGAAAATAACCCAGATATAATGAAAAAGGGATTGCATGAACATTTGGGTTTTCCAGGTATAATTGCAACAGATTCTGGCGGATTTCAGGATTATATGTATTCTGGTGATATAAAACTTACTCCTGAAGAAATTGAACCCTTTCAAGAAAAAATTGGTTCTGATTGTCCAGTTATTTTGGATATACCAGTTCAGACAACAGATACATATGAAGAAGCAAAAAGAAAAGTAGACATTACAATTCAACGCGCTAAGGATAATGTTTTACGCCGTCAAAGACATGATACTGCATGGTTTGCACCCATTCAAGGATCCATATATCCGGATTTATTAAAAATAAGTTCCCAAGAAATGTCAAAATTAGATTATGGAATTTATGCTATTGGAGGAGTAGTTAAGACTTTTATAGATTATAGGTTTGATCTCGATGTCGAAATTTTATTGAATGTTCGAAAATGGATAGATCCAAGTAAACCATTGCATATGTTTGGACTTGGTCTTCCAAATTTCTTTTCTCTTGCGGTAGCTTGTGGTGCAGATACATTTGATTCTGCCGCTTACATTCTTTATGCAAAAGATGATCGATATTTTACTTATACAGGAACTAAGAATATAAGAGATATTGTTGAATTGCCTTGTCATTGTCCAATTTGCATTAGATATACTGCCTCCGAAATTCAAAAACTTCCAAAAAATAAACGAATTGAAGTGATTGCACGCCATAATCTATATCATTCATTTTCTGAAATCCGAACAATTAAACAAGCAATTCGCGAAGGAACCTTATGGGATTTAGTTGAACAACGTGTCCCTGCACACCCCAAATACATTAAAGCCTTAAAAAAATCAATAGAGTATCCAGAGTATTTTAATCAATTATTGAATATGAATAAAACCAAAGGTCAAAAATTATTAAGTTCTTTTTCATTTTATCGACCACATTTACAGAATTTCCGTAATAAAATTGGAAATTTTAAAAATTCACCATCAAAAACGATTTTATTATGTGTTCCTGAATTAGATCTTCCAAGTGATAAAGGAGTATCTTTTGAGGTTTGGAAGAAAGAAATTAAATCAAATCCACAATATGAAAGAATTCAAGTAGTAGTCATCAGTAATTCATTAAGTGTTATTCCTATAGAATTAGCCGAAATTTATCCAGCAGGACAACATGAAGGAATTATTAATATTGAACATAAAAATGAAGAAAAATCCATATTATTGAACACTTTTAGAAAATTTCTATCAAGAAACATAAAACAATTTGAAATTATAAAAATCTTAATTCCTAAAACATTTGTTAATGAATACAGAGTTCAAGAGCAATTTCTTCCTAAAAATCATTTAATTAATTATATTGAAGATGTTATATCAGAACATTTTCCAAATATAAAAACCAGCGTAATTCAAAGTCTAGAGGCTCTTTAAATGAGTTCAGCAAAAAAAGTAGAACGCATTTTACTTGATGAAATTACTGCGCGAGGGCATCCAAATGTTCTGGGAACCCATAGGACAACTATCGAGATAACTACAGAAAATTTCCTAACAACTAAAGGAAATTGCATTATAGGGGTTATGAGTTCTAAAAGTGTGAACGATTATAATCCAAAATTAAAAGAAGCAATTCAAAATGGAAATAAATTCGAGATTGAAATGATTGCAGGCCCCTTTAAAGAGAAAATAAATGGAATTGGGCATAAAGACCTAATTTTATCAAATGAAATTTCTATGGTCTTTCGTTTAAGTGAATTTATTTCAGATAGAACAGCCCTTATTGGTTGTTCTAAATCCTCAATAGAACTTGATAGGAATTTCATAAAATACTTAAAAGACCCTTCAAATAAGCTTCTAGTTCATTTTTATCAATTGGTTGAATACTAGTGATTATAATATGAGTGAATCAGAAAAATGGATCATACAGATTAATCGCATTAATGGTGATGTGATAATTAAGAAACTTCAATCTGTAAACGTTATTGATTCGAATTTCAAGATTTACTCCCGAGATGATTCCATTTTTATTCCTTTGAAGCAAATAATTGAAAATTTACCAGAATTGCTTAATGGATATGAATTTAAAATTTTTGAAGTGCAGGAAAACGATGAAAATCTAAAAGATCGTAAGTTAACTCATAGAAAATCCCTTAAAGAAACACTTAAGAAGATTATTCCCCTTGAATATCATAATATATTACCAAGAGCATTTGATATTATTGGAAATATCGCGATTATTGAATTAAATCGAGATGAACAAAAGCCTTTAAGATCTTATATCAATGAGATTGGGAAAGTGTTGCTTGAAAACCATCCAAATATTAAATCAGTTTATGAAAAAGCCAGTGATATAGAAGGTTTATATCGAACAAGAAAGTTTGATCTAATTGCAGGAATAAATAATACTGAAACAATTCATAAGGAAAATTTATGCAAATTTCATGTTGATATCGAACAAACCTTTTTTTCACCAAGATTGGCATATGAAAGACAACGTATTGCTAATCTTGAAACTGAATTCAATTCAAATGGGATTATTTGGGATATTTTTTGTGGTGTGGGGCCATTTGTCATACAAATTTCAAAACTATATCCTAAATCTCGATCTATTGGAACAGATATCAATTATCAAGCAGTTGAACTGGCTAAAAAAAATATTGAATTAAATAAAATTAATGGTGAAATTGAGTTTTATTGGCAAGATGTAAAAGAAATTTCAACTTTTCCAAATTTTACTAATCATCAAAATAATATATCCAGATTTATAATGAACCTTCCGGAAAAATCAATTCAATTTTTAAAATATTTACCACCGTTCATTCAAAAAGAAGGTTCTTTATTGCATATTTATCAATTTAATAATAAAATTAACCCAATTCAAGAAGCAAAAGAAGTGTTTGAAAAAGAATTGTGTAATTCAGGAATGAGATTGAAAGAATATAAATTCTCAAAGGTTGTAAAACCATTTTCTCCTAATAACGTGATGACTGTGTTAGATGTAATAATTACTTTATAAAAAAAATGGAAAAAATATTTTTGGATTATAGTTTTATTCCTTTAACAAATGGATACATTAATGCTTGGTTAAAGATCATTACTAAATCATCAATATTTGTGTAGAAACCTGAAACTATACCCTCGGAAACATATGCAATAGATACATTTGCTCCGTTACTGCTAACACAGATTAAATTCATATCTGTATAATTTGTAATATACCAACCTCTAGCTTTCCACGTTTCAACAATTGGACCATCTTCAATTAAATCAACGGATAATGCAATATTTACAACTGTTTTATCTTGTAATTTTTCTAGAGCATCAACTATTCCATTTTCTTTTAAAAACTTCATATTAGGAACAACTAATCTCAGTGAACGTTTTGCATCTTCTATTTTCCCAAGGATGTGATTAATACTAATCCTTAAGTCATATAGTATTCCTGTTTCACCGGATGCAACTGAAGCAACTTTTTCTTGAATATCACTTATTTCCTCTTCCTTTTCAAGCACTGCTTTTTTAAGTCGATCTTGTTCAAATGATGATCCCATTAATCCGTCTTGTGCAGCTCTAGATTTCTCCTTCAGTTTTTTAATTTTGCTCTGATTTTCAGAAACGCTTTGAGTTAAATTCAATACTTGCGCGTTTAAATGCTCTTTCTCTGCGCTGTGTGTTTTCAACATCTGAATTTTAGAGAATAATGCTTCATCCTTTTCTTTTGAGATATTAACTAATTTATCAGTTAAATCTCTTATCCTTTCATCTTTTTGAATGATGAGATCGTCTTTATTCTTGATTATATCCAATTTTCCAATAATACTTTCTAATTTATTTGCTAATTGTTCATTCATAATTCTTCACTAGTTTAATATTATCATATTTATTTTTAATTTTAGATTTTTTTTTACTTTTTCATCTTAATTCAACTTTATCCCTTTTATAAATGGACTAATAATTGATTGTGATAGTAGGCGCACCAATTCCTGATCATTGGAAAACACCCCAGTTAAAGTTTCATTCTTCTTATCATATACTGCCAATGCAGCAGTTAAGTTATCTACCGTGAGGGCAAATAATTTCACCCCACGATAATCTGTAATACGAAAATTTCGTTCTTTTAACATTTCTAATAATTTATTATTCTTTTCAGTATCGACGGTACAAGCCAGATTTTTTAAAATATTCTTTGGAAGGGCCAAAAATTTATTTTTAATTTCATATTTCTCTATATCTGTCAGGTCTGGTAAGATTATTCTTATTGTTCTCTTTACATCTTCTAGTTTAGTCTTTAGAAAAAGCATAAAAGCAGCAATGTTGTTAAAGGTTCCAGTTTTCTTTGATAATAAATCTTTTGCGAAATCTTCTGCAGCAATATCTGAAATTTCTCCTTTTTCAAATTGCTCTATTTTCAGTTCAAGCTTTGCTATTAATTCTTGATATCCCTGTAATTTTTTTGAATCTACAATAGAAACGGGAGGTTGTGCCCCTTTTTTACCTTTTTTACCTGATTTAGATTTTGGGGTTATTTTTTCTTCTAATAGAATTTTTGCATTCTGTAATTTTTCAATCTCTTCTTGCATTTCCTGTACTTTTAGTGAAAATTTCTGTTTTTCTTCTCTTACTTTTTCCATTTCCATGGAAGCCCCCAACAAGCCATCTTGGGCGTCTCTAGATCTTTTCTTCATCTTTTTATATTTTTCTTCATTTGCTTGTATAGTTTTTTCCAATTCCCCAATTTTTTCAACAAGTTTTATTTTTTCATTAGAAAGTTGTTCCATAAATTCAAATTTTTCGCGCTGATATATTTCTTTCTCTTCTTGTAAATCTTCGAATTTTTTTGAAAAATCTTCCAGTTTATTATCTTTTTCAACTAGAACAACATCTTTTTGTTGAAGTTGTTTTTCTTTAGCCAAGAGAGATTCTTCTTTAGCTTGAAGTGTTTGGTTAGTTGTTTCAACAATTAAAGCAAATTGCTTCAATTGTAATTTTAAGGCATCTGTTTCACTCATTAATCGATCTTTATCTTTTTCAAGGGATTTTTTATCCGATTCTAAATTTGAAACCATACTTCGGAAATGTCTTGTATCAGAAATTGATTTTGTTGCTTTATTTGTTAGATCATTGACTTTTTCACTTAAACTTAATATCTTTTCGTCCTTTTTGTCAATAGCATCTTCTTTTTTCTTAATATCATTTTCCATCTTTGTTAATTTTTCTTGTAATTGCAAAAACTCTTCCATCATGCTCATAAATAAATATCTCCAAAATCAACTTCGGATTTTTTTCCCTAATTTTTCTTAATTTTTTTACTATAAAAAAGATCAGTTCTTTTCCAAATCTTTCATTGAAAAAAATTAATATTTTAGGAGATAAATAAATATTATAGTTATAGGGAATAAAGTTTAACTTACTGAAAATGTCGGTTCATAAATGATAATCTTAAACATTTTATTCCTCGATAAATTTGAATTACCTATAAGGAAGGGAAAATAAAAAAATGACTCAATTTGGTGGCGAAATAGGATTAAATCCTGAAGATATCTTAAGACTCGAACCAGAAATAACATATATTACCAATAATTCAAATATTGAAGCAATTGCTCTCGTAACTGAAACAGGATATCAAATTGCTTATGCAGCACTTCCAACTTATACAGTAGACTCTGATGCTCTTTCAGGTATTGCTTCTGCCTTAATTATGACCGGAAAATTAACTATGGATTCAGTTTTTCAGGAGTCCCTTGTTGAAGCAATTATCCGCGCTGATAATGGATATGTGGTAGTTACAAACGCAGGCAGATTTGTTTTAGTGGGAGCAGGACGCGATATTAAGAATTTGATGACTACTGTTAAGGTTTTCAGGATTGCTGCACAAAGAATAGAAGCAAATTTTCCAGTATTATAAAATAAAAAAAATTCCAAATTTTAATCATTTTCTTATTTACTCTAAAAATTCAGGCTAGTAAAAGATGAAATTCTAAGAAATTTAGCCAAAATTCAAATTCTATTTAATAATAAAATGGATCCAGAGGGATTTGAACCCTCGACATCTGGATTAGAAGTCCAGCACCCAATCCAGGCTAGGTGATGGATCCATTTTTTACTAAGTAAAAATATCAATGATTTAAAAAAAATTTTTCTTAAAGTGAAGAAAAAAAAATTCTAAACTGCAAAAAAATTAAAGTATTTAATTACAAATTCACATTATGAAGCTCGAAAAAAGCAATGAAACTTGTTGGAGCATCAAGCGTAAAAATAATCCCGGAACTTTTTCTCTCCGTTTTACAGAATCTGGGGGTAATATTGTAAAAGTGACAATTTCTCTTAATGATACAATTCACGAAACTAAATTCGAGATGAGATTAAGCGAGTTTGAAAATTTTTATGGGATAATATCAAGTTTTAAAGATTTGATCAATCCTTCTGAATTTCAAAGTGTCAAAGAACAAATATCCAACGATTCATTTTTAGAAAATGAGGATATTTCAGATAATGAGCCTTCTGGTAATAAACTTTCATCAGAATCCTTTAATTTTGAAAAAATCGTTGCTGATCTTGAAAATATAGAATATAAGAAATCAGATCCTTCTAAAACTGCTGATATTATAACTGCAAAAGAAGGAGAAAAAGGAGAAGAGAAATCAAAAAAAACTGAACTCAAAGAAACAGATTGGGATCCTTGGTAAATTTCAATTTGTTAATTTACAGTTCTATTCTTAGTTTTTAAATTTATCAATAAGTATCTTCATTATTGCTGTTTCTGATAATGCATAAGGTTGTAGATTGGGTAATTGGTTCCTCACCCTAACAAAAAGCTCTGTAAAGTGTTCTGCGCGCTCTTTTTGTTTTAAGACATCATTACGAGATTGCTCTCTAACTTTAGAAGCGGGATCTCCTTTCATTATTGAACGTTCAGCAACAATCACACCTGCTGATATAATACTATCTGCGATAATTACTGCACCTTCGCCAATTGAAGATCTTTCATAAATAATACTTTTTTCACCGATAGTTACATAATCTTCTGTAAATGTTCCAAAAATGCTGGTACCGGTTTCAATTATGTTATAATTCCCAATTTGAATGGGACTTTTATCTGAGCGTGTAAACATCATGATCCCATCAAAAACAGTTGTATATTGTCCAATTGTGATTGGGGCATATTCCGCACGTAAGAAAGTTCCAGGCCATATTACAGAGTTCGCGCCTACTACAACGTCTCCTATAAGTGTGGCATTAGGGGATACCCATGCTGTGGGATCAATTTTGGGCTCCTTATCATGTATTTTCAATAAAGGCATTTTTCAAACATCTTTTTATTTTTATATTCTAGCAATGTTTTTTTGAGGTTAAAAAACTTCTTTTCAAAAATAAAAAAAATAAAATTTAAAGGAAAAAGTCTGCATAACATGGACATATCCCTTAAATATCACTTGTTTTTTTTAACGAAAATTAAGAAATATAGTTAAGCAAATGCGGAGAAATTTTCCACATCGTTTATTAACGTAATCATAGTTTACTAATTTAGTTAATAATTTTTTAGAAAAATTTTATTATAATTACAAAAGTGGTGTTGAGTCATTTTGTAATTAACTGACAAAAAACATAAGGAAATATAAAATGAATAACGCGGCTAAAATAAAAAAGAATACATTTAAGCCTATGACTGATAATGAATTTAAGAATTGCCCTGAATGCCAATCATCAGATATAATTCTCGATCAAGCAAGAGGTGAAAATATTTGTGCAAGATGTGGATTGGTTCTTTCTCATCACATAATAGATATCAGTAGAGAAGGAAGAAGAGCATTTTCAATGGATGAAAAATCTAAACGTGACCAAACTGGAAGCCCAGTCTCAGCATTATTACCTGATTTAGGTCTAAGTACTGTAATAGATAAAAACCATCAATTATCACAAAGAATGAAAAGGGTAATTAGATGGAACTCGAGAATGACTTGGTCAAATAGAAATATGCTAATAGCAGCAACTGAAATAAAAAGAATTAGTGGATTATTAAACCTTCCTCAAAGAGTTAAGGAATATGCAGCTAAAATTTATAGAAGAGCCTTTAAATTGAAATTGTTGAGAGGAAGAAGTATTAAAGCAATGGTTGTTGCAAGTTTGTATTATGCTTGTAGGTCTGAGCGAATTCCAAGAACACTTCAAGAAATTTTGAAATTTACTGATAGTGATCCGAGAGATGTGAGACGTTGTTATCGTACACTAGTAAGAGAACTAAAATTAACAGTTCCTGCATTGGATCCATTTCTTTTAGTTCCAAAATATATAGCAGCACTTCAATTAAGTAATGAAATTGAAAAATCAACCGTCAAAATCATAAAATATTATTCTAAGAAATATCAAGTCGGAGGAAAAGATCCTAAAGGTTTATTAGCGGGTGCAATTTATGTAGCTTGCTTATACCATGGAGTAAGTAGATCTCAAAGCCGAATTGCAAAGACTATACAAGTTACGGAAGTTACCTTAAGAAGTAGATTTAAGGAAATCAGTAAAATAATAAAACTGCCACAATATTCAGCAATAAAAACTTAATTCTTTTTTTTCAT
>JAUWMK010000229.1 GCA_030613185.1 Promethearchaeum sp. | reverse complement strand
GATTTCATATAAATATTTCGTCCAATTTCCATGGCGTGAAGAGAGTGATTTCTGCAAAAATCTATTGTCTTCGACAAAACAACCTAATTTTGAGATAAATCATGATTTTTATTAATTAAAAAAGAGATGCAAAACCCTCTTAAGATTATTTTCTGTGCAATGATATAAATAAAAAATTGGTGAAAAATTTGAAAAAAATGAAAAATCAATCTAAAATTATTACTTCGTTCTTAATATCCATATTTCTATTCTCAAATATAATATTTGTAGAAGAAATCAGATTCCAAGATGATAATGCAAATTCTAAAGGTCTTTCTGAAAATCAGACATTAATTGCACCAGAACCTTCTGGTGATTTATATGTTATTGTATCACCCGGATCTGCTTCAAAAACATATGGTAACACTCAAACCTTCTCATATAGCTTAAGTGATATGCTTGAGGGATATTCTGGAGAGTGGTGGATTGCAATAGATGGTGGAGCATGGGTCTCCCAAGGTACTTGGACATTAATTTGGGAAAACGGTATGGGGACATATTACAATGTAACATACTACACTACATCATCAGATCTTTCTTGTGGAAATCATGTTGTCCATGCAAGGTTTTATAGTTTAGGTAATGCAGATGAATATAAAGATGCAACAATTGAGATTGTTCCATCAGTTCCAACAGATGTAAATACAAATGATAATCCCTGTTATAATGGAACTGCATTAATAACGTGGACAAAATCATCAGAAGCAACAAATTATCAATTATATGAAGCAGACGCGTCCGATGGCCTATATTCTGAAATTGGTTCAGAATTAGGGGATGTATCAAGCGCTTCAGTATTAAAACATTCGGAACAAACCAAATTTTATAAAGTTTCAGCGGGTAATAACTTCGTATGGTCTGCGAATTCTACAAGTTTTGCTCAAGTAACTTGGTTAAAACCCGAAACACCCACGATTACATCACCTATTACACAAACTAAATATACTCAAGAACCTATATCAGTTATTCGTGATCCTGTTGAAAGTTATGTGGATGAATTTGATTGGGAAATCAGCATCGACGGAGGAGTTTACACAGATTGGAACACAAGTACTTTGGATACAGTAATTTATGATCCCGCTGGGGGCAATCATACCTGTCAATTTGGATTACGAGTAAGAAATATAAATTTTGGTGTTTGGACGGAATATTGTTATTCTGGTATTGTTACCTTATCTACATCTTCAGTACCTCTTAATATCCAAACCTCCGAATCAATATGTTATAATGGGTCTGTAATAATATCATGGGACACCGTATCAGAGGCAACAAATTATACATTATATGAAGCAACCACAGTTGATGGTGAGTATGCCGCAATCATTACAGGTATTCTAGAAACTTCAACAAATGTATCAAAAACCACCAATGAAACCCTATATTTTAAAGTAAAAGCAATAAATGAAGTCGGAGAATCAGATTTTTCAGATTATGTTTCTGTTTCATGGTCTGCACCCGAAACACCTACCATTACATCGCCAATAACCGAAGTTGTAGATTATCGGCCTTCATTTTCAGTGATTCGCGATTCTGTTGAAAGTTATGTGGATGAATATGATTGGGAAACCAGTATTGATGGTGGGGCATATGTAAATTGGAGTACGGGCGAATTAAATACTTTAACTTATGATACAATTGAGGGAAATCATACTTATCAATTTAGGTTACGAGTGAGAAATAGTGATTTCGGAATATGGTCGGATTACGGTTATTCGGGGATACTTACAATTATTGAAGCTGATGTATATACAAATGGCACTTGGCAAAATTTGATTGAGGGCATTAATACTGTACTATGCGATGATGAATCAAATCAAATTTGGATGTTGGTTATGGTTGCTTGTTTGGATGTGACTCAAATTCGATTAACCTACTTTGAATCCAATCCTACATCAATTGGTGATCCAAATAATTTGGATTTGAATTATTTCTATTTACTAGAAGTAGAAGATATAAGTAAAATCCAATCTGTTTCTGTGACTTTCTATTTTGGTGATGCTAATTTATCAAGTGAACAACTTTCAAATATGAGTATGTATCAATATAATACTTCAAGTTGGTTTAAGCCTCATCAAATTCAAAGGAAGGAATTAAATAGTATCTTTATTATTGGAATCGATGTTAATACATATTATGCTTTGGGAATTGATCTTTCATCTTCAGTAACACCTGATCCAACTTCATTCAACATTCTGGGATATGATTTACCTATAATGTTAGGATTTATGACTGTAGTTATTGTGTTTTTAAACAGATATAGAGGTAAATTTAAAAAATAATTGTGGAGAAATATTATTTTATGAATACAATATTTTTTTTGTTCATTTTTTGGAAAAAATCCATATTTAGAAATAATATTAAGCGAAAAGTCGGAAAATATCTTATATTGCTTATTTTATTTAGTAGTTTTCTTCCCATTTTTGATTGTCAATATGACAATCGTTCTAATTATAAAAATGATTTATTATATGAACCTCTGACTTCTGAAGGAAATCTTACTACATCTATCGTAATTTCTCATTCAAATTATACTAAACTTCCTTTAGATGATGAAGGATTAATAACTATTAATATACTGAATGGAAATGATACAATTCTTTTAATATGGATTAATGAAATGTTATTTAATCAGACCCAAATTAAAGATTTTTTTTATGCTGTCAATATTTCTGTAAAAGATTTACAAATTGGGGAAAATCATTTAAAAATGGAACTTTATTCTATAAATTCTAGTGGAATAAATCCATTTCTAATGCAAAAGACATTAATTCTTATAATTGAAGAACCGCTTGATATTAATTTAGTCATTCTACTCATTATAGGATTCATAGTAATTACTTTAGCACTATTATTTCTTATAAAAAAATTACAAATTGTTTCTATAGCAAAAACTTTTGAAACTTCAATTATTGGCTTAAATTCTTTAGGTATTCCCTCGTTATTCAATAATAGTGGTGATCTTCCAATGATTTCGGCTAAAAAATATCGAAAAATGCAGCGATTTATTGTGAAGGACATTCCATATTCATATATTGATATTAATCAAATGGATGATTCAGAATTTTGCAAAACTTTGAAAAAAATTTAATATTGTTTGTCAATATACAATATTAGATTTATGTTAATTCAATCAAAGGGGATTTATTGTTCCTATTTATTATAAATGAAGATCCAAATATTTTAATGAATTCAAAAAAAGGTTCTGAAATAGATCAAATAAAATATGCTCGTTATTTTGATTATATTTGTAAGCTTTGCCCTCAACGAACACAAAAACATATATATTCAGATCAATTAAAATCTCGTTTGAGAAAAAAGTTTCGAATTGATGATTTAACAGTTAAGGCAATTATTACATTTTTTGTTAATAAGAATGCCCTTATTGTTGCATTTGATGATTCTGTTAGTATTAACCTTTTATCAAATACTACTCGTAAGAAAATACATGATTTAATTGAAGAATATCCTGGAGTTTACTCCAATATTTTTATTACTTATCTGAGGCTTGGTTCTAGACAAGTTTTATGGCATATATCTTTTTTATTAGAGTTTAATATAATTGAATATCTGAGCTTTGGAAAAATTAAAGCTTATGGTCTAAAAGAAATTGATAAAAACATAATAATGATCGGATATGTAATATTAAAGGATTCACTTCGAGAATTGTTAAAATTTCTTTTAGATCATCCAAATGGAGCACATTTGAGGGAAATATCGGAATTATTAGAAAAACCGAAAAATTCTACACTTTATACGTTAAACAAATTAAAACAGCTGAATATCCTTATTCTATCACTGGATAATAAGAAAAAATATTCAGTAGATATGAAATTTAAACAAATAATGATCCAAACTTTTGGTAGATATAAAAAAAAATTCCAATCAAATTGAGTACTTGATTCATGATGTTGATCTCGAAATCAGAAATATGTTCGAAAATAACATATTTTCCACTGATCCTGTGAACGCTCAAATGCCTGCTAAATTCGCCTTTAAAACTCTTAAATAAACAACATTTTGGAAATAGAAAATCGAAAAAAAATAGATAAATTTTTTATTTTTGACCGTAATATTGGGTCCAACGCACTTTTCTGGCTGGTTTTTTGAATTTTAATTTCATCTTTCTACATTTTTTTGTGCAAAAATGAAATATTTCACCATTAGCTTTCACAAAGGTCATCCCCGTTCCTGGAGGCACATCATTCCCACAATATGAGCACTTTAATATTTTTACCATTTTAATTCACCGAGTTTTTTCTATAAAGCTCTTTAGTTCTCCTTTGTTGCAGTGAACAATTTTTCCTTTCCAAATTTAGTCACTACACAATTTAATTGTGAGATTCCGTCTGTTACTTCATTTCCCAGAACTATTTTCCGTCGTTTAATGCCTTTTCGTTTTGGTTTATAACATGGACCTTTTGAGAGTAAAATTCTTCTCTTTACAGGACCATGAACATCCCTTCTCATTGGTATGCCTCCACGGTCTGAACCACCAGTAATCTTCAGTTCATAACCGGGTAAACCAATGATCCCACCATTAAAAGTTTCTCCAATTATCTTGCCAGCTAATGGAAATTTTGCTGGATCTAATTGAATAACCTTGGTTTGACCGCGAAATTCTTCTGGAGCGTCTTTTCCAGCAGAAATATTGATTTTATGTGTTAATTCTTCACTCATATGATATCACTCACCTTGGTCAGGTCATTAAAATAAAATTTTAATGTTCCCGGACCATTTTCCATGCATAATAAAATGCATCTCTTTTTCAAGAAGTTATGGAATCGAGTAATTTTTTAAAATGTTTCTTTAAAAAAAAAATTTACGGAATTTAATCTTTTTTAATGTCTTTTTTTCTAATTTTATATAGAGTACCGTTCCGATCACCTTTAATATAAGAAACAATTGTTGCGGCAGCAAGACAGATTATAACTACAACTATTAATGCGATTAGTGATGAAAAATCTCCAGCAGGTTCATTGGTTGGGATATATTGACTGGAAACCTCTAATAAAATGGAATCTTTTTCTAAATCTCCTTCAGAACCAGTTGAAATAGATATTCCAAAACCACTTAATACTCCATTATTACCTCTCCATTGAAACCAATATTCGTTTGCATATCCAGTATCATCGTCATACCAGTTAATTGAATATTTATGTTCGTCAATAAATGTGAAATATTGATAATCGATCAAAGTTGCGTTAGGTAGTAATTCAAAAAATATATCTTCTAGATCATTCCAATGATCAATTGGGATAAAAAAAGGAAGAGTATACCTTTGGATTGGTACAGAAATATTATCAATGAGCCTTTCTACTATAATCGGTCCAGTAAAATTTAGAATATCTTGAGCAATTTCCATTAAATCATATTTATATGTAATATTTGATGCAATTATCTCAAAAGCTTTATTTCCTCTTAAATTTTGAGTCAAATTGAGTAAATTATATTCTTGAATAATATCATCAACAGTTGTATTAATAGTTGAATTGGATTCAATGGATACTTCGAATTCTAATGAAGAATCAGGTTTAACTATCCATTGATATTCCTCAATATTTTGCTCACTTAATGAATATGCACTTATTCCGGACATACCAGAATTAAAAATAAGAATATTTAGAAATATAAGGTAAATAATTTTGTTTTTCATCATTATTATGCAGCCCAATACAGGTTATCCAGCTTTCTCATAATTTTAACATATTCAATTAATACTTCCAATGTATCTGGTGAAAGTTCATCCCTAAATCTTGTTCTAAGTTGTCGAATGTGGCTTTCTGGTGCCTTAAGATATAAATTATCCGTTTCTTGGACATTTCTTCCAAGCACACCACCAGTTATAGAAATTGCTACTTCTTCTCCTTTTATTGCTTGTTTAACATTTTTATTATCTTTTTTAATCGAATGTAAAGTACCTACTATTTTCCCCTCTTGGTTAATCAGCTTCATTTTGGGAATAATAGTTCCTCCTTCAACTAAAACCCCTACCACCATTGGACCTGAGCGTCTAAAGATGTATTGCGGAAGAATAGATATTTTTCCTGGCAATATTAATTCGTTCATCACATTAGCAATTTCATCATTTTTTCTTGTTGTAATATAATCTTTATAATCTTCCACAATTTGGTATACAACCGGAGATTGGAAAACCCTGATTGATTGATCTAATGCTTCATTTTCCGCATCTGGGAGGATTTTTACATTAAAAGCACAGATTTGACCTGAATATTCGTCAACTTCTCGAGCAGCGACAGCATCAGCAACATCTTTTTTTGTGATTGGACCTACTTCTGCCTTTCTAATTGAAAATCCTTCTTGTTTAAAAAGTAATGCAGCAGCCTCTAAGGATCCCAGTGTATCTGCTTTAAGAATAATACCTTCATCATCTGTTGATATAGTTATCGATTCTAATTCTTCTTTGATTATATTTATAATGTCATCAAGGTTATCTTCTGGACCAACCGCTCGTAATGGTGCTCCTGCTACTACATCTTCTATATTAGGTGCTAAGATTTTTACTCCTGCTGAGGCATATATTATTTCATTACTTGTAAATTTTTTTGACGGATCTCTAATTTCGTCAAGGTCTTTTGGTGTTAGTAGGGCGCGTGTATGGGTAACTATTGGACCGTGAGTGCCTCCAACAACGATTTGTTGTCCTTTTTCCAAATGCCCGTCGAAAATGATACAATCTAATGTCATTCCATATCCTGTCTCTTTTTTAACTTCTAGTACTACACCTTGAGCTGGACCGTCTGTATAGGTTATTTTTTTTTGGAGATATTGTTGCACAATTCCGAGTAACACGATTAATAAAGTAGGTATTCCTTCCCCTGTTTTTGCTGAGGTTGGAACAATTGCCAAATTCTTAGTAAAATCCTGAATTCTATCATAGCGTTCAATTCCAGGGAATTCTTCTTCATAAAATAATCCAATTGTCTCGTAGAGGTATTTATCAAGTAATTCCTTAGTAAATTTATTTTGTTTTTCATAAGTTTCCATGAAATCTGCATCTTTTTCAGATCTCCAACCATTTATTCTATCAATTTTATTTGCAGCAATAATGAATGGGACTTTCTTATCTTTTAGGATTCTAACTGCCTCCCACGTTGTTTGCATAGGACCCGTCGGCATTTCAATGACCAAAACTGCAAAATCTGCAACAGCTCCTCCTCTCTTTCTTAGATTCATAAACGCTGTATGACCTGGGGTATCAATCACTAATAATCCGGGTATGGTTATTTTTTTCCGTAAAGAATCAGGCGCTTTACAAAAATCTAAAATTGTTTCCATTGGGAAAAAACTTGCGCCAATATGTTGGGTAATTCCTGCAGCTTCTCTTTGTTGGACAATGGTCCCTCGAATGTAATCCAGGAGTGTCGTCTTTCCGTGATCTATATGGCCCAAAACTGTTATAATTGGACTCCTAATTTTTGTTTCAATTCCTGTTTCATTTTTTTTTTTTTTTGCA
>JAUWMK010000365.1 GCA_030613185.1 Promethearchaeum sp. | reverse complement strand
CCTTTGGTTGTTCCGTTAGCTCTTCCTTTAGTTCTTCTTTTAATTCTTTTTTCAATTCTTCCTTTAGTTCTTCTATTAGATCTTTATTCTGTTTATCAGAAGAAATTTCTTGATCTTTTTCTTGATCTTTTTCTTTTTCTTTTTCTTCATTGATTTCATCTAATGAAGAATTATTTTCACCCATATTTGAATTATTTAAACTATTTGCCAAAAAGTTTTTGGGTATTTAATCTATATTTCTATTAAATCATGGGTTTTAGTGAAGAGGATTTAGTAAATTATTTTTCCAAAGGAAAATATTACGTCCCAAAAGAAGCCATGAAGAAGTTAAATCAATTGTTATTTAAAGAGTTAGGCGAATATTGTCAAGTATGTGAAGAAGATCGAATGATTTGTGTATTATCTCCAATGTGTCCAAAGCGAATCTTGCTTAAAGTTCGTATTCAATCCGGAGCTAGCAAAGATGATCTTCCTAAATTTTGCTATTCCCAAGCTGTTAATAACATAAAAAGATATATGAAAAAATTGACAACGCTCTATCAACCAGTGGATGAGCTTGTATATAATAAAGATTTTATAGATATTATGTTTCCAAAGTTATATGATAAATTTGTGACATATTTTAATAATGATATTGATAGAATTCATTATTTAATTGAAAATAGCAAAGTTCCTGCAGAAAGATTCGATATTACTAGTTTAGATAATCAAATATTTCGAAAGATAATCAATCAAAATAAATTAATCCGAGAAGGAACTTTTATATATTACATATCAGGAAATCTATTATTGATTTGGTATGAAGATGCTATTTTTATAAGTAATTTTTCAGAATACTCAAACTTGACTATATGCAATGCGAAGAACGATGTAATTGATAATCTAAAAATTATTGAATTGGTTTTTAAAATTTATTGTGCACAATATGGTATTATTAGTTCTTCAATTTTGGATAGCAAAAATCAAATTTATCTTGAAATGAAAATACCAATGATGTCTATTTCCCAAGATCTATTCGACGAAAAATCATCAAATATTCCAGATATAATTCAATTTATGCAAGAATACTTTTCTAAAATACATATTTCCCAAGATTCGGATAATATTATGAAATTTTCAGTAATATATCAAAATGTTGAGCATTTTTTAAAAAGGAATAAATTAAAGCATTTAACATATAAATCAATCCATTCTATGATAAAAAAAATAGATGGATTAAAAAATAAAAAAAAAAAAGAATATATCTAAATAGGAGTTAAATAATAATGGATCAAAAAATGGAGCAAATTTTTGAATATCTCGATGAAAAAAAGTATAATGAGGCAGTCCAGTTAATTAAGGAGAATCTTGCAAAAAGGGATCAAGAATTTATTGAAGATTTAGTACCTAGTTTAAATATTATAACTAATAGTTCCGTTGAAGTGGCAGAATCTATTATGGCACCACTTTTAGGTATATTAGACATCGATGATGATGTAATTCGTTATTCAATTATTCTTTCGATAAAAAATTTTGTGATAGAACATAAGGAACTTATTTTTCCTTATATCGAAGACTACTTAAAATATGGAACACCTAAAAAACGAGAAGGGATGCTATTACTTATAAAATATATTGCAGATACTGATCCAAAAGCATTAAAACCTTTCTATAAATTGCTTGCATACGAGCTAAGTGATTCCTTTGATTATATTCGAAAAAAAACCGTTGATATTCTCCAAGCAATTGGTAAAGCAGATAGACACGCAATTGAAGCTTGCATATTTGATTATTTAAAAAATGAACAAGACGAATCAGCTAAAAAAATTGCAGATGAAGAATTATTGCAAGAAGCAGATCGAATAATGGCAAGTTTGAATAAAACAAACCAAATAAAACCTCAAGATAAACTTGTGTTTGATGTTGCAGATAAAATTCTAAAAAAAGGAGCGGATGGATCTTCAAAACGCGCTGATAATGATGAAATTACTCAAGCGGCAGACACAGTTTTAAAGGATATTGTAGGGTTAAAAGCATTGAATAAAGAGGAACTTGAAAAACGGCATTTAGAAGCTCAATCAAAAGCAATTAAAGAAAAATTAATAGAAGATAAGAAAAAGTTGGAGATCGAAAGATTAGAATTAGAAGCTGTAAAGGAAAAGATCGATGAGGGACGTTTAAAGCAAGAAAAAGCCCGACTTGAAAAAGAGAAGAAATTACTAGAGAAAAAAATGGAATTATCTCAAGTAAAACAAGAGCTTGAATTAAAGAAAATTGAAGACGAAAGAAAGAAAATAATTGAAGAAGAGGAAAGAAGGATGCAAGAAAAAATTAGAAAAGATGAGCAAAATGATTTTGACAATCAAGATGATGATAATCAAAATAGTTCAGAATAATTGGTGAAGAAAGAAGAAAGAAGGAAGAAGTAAAAATGGAAATTTTGAAGGGATGTATTCTAGCTGCAGGTAAAGGAACCAGATTATCACCATTAACCGAAACAAAGCCAAAACCTCTTATTCCAATTGCAGGTAAACCATTACTTCAACATTCAATAGAAATGTTCCAGGAAAACAAGATCACAAAAATTCTCTTAATTGTAGGGCATTACAAAGAAAAAATACAAGATTTTTTTGGAAATGGAGAAGATTTTGGGGTTGAAATCTCTTATATTGAACAAAAAGAATTCTTAGGAACAGCACACGCTACAAATCTTGCAAAAAATTTTGCTGGTCAAGATCCATTTCTTCTCTTTTATGGGGACCAATATATGGATTCACAAATTTTTGAAAAAGTTGTGAGTGAATTTTCTACAAACAAATACGATGGATTAATTTCTGCCAAACACATGCAAGATCCAACAAAATGGGGTATTCTAAAATCAAATGATGAAGGATTATTAGAAAAAATTATTGAGAAACCTCCTGATAATAGATATGGAAATCTTGCCAATGCTGGGGTATACATATTTAACCAAGATATTTTTGAAGGCATTGCTAATACTGAAAAATCTGTTAGAGGAGAATATGAATTAACAGACTCAATTCAGTATTTAGTTGATAAGAAAAAAAAAATTAAAATTATAGATATTTCTGATTATTATTGGAACGGTGTTGGATATCCTTGGCAAATTCTTGAAACCAACCAGCACATTATCTCAAATATGGATGAAAATGAAGAACTTACAATATCAAAAATTAATGTTCTGATAGAAAATTCAGTAACAATTCATGGAAATGTGAAGATAGGTGAAAATACAATAATAAAAGCAGGAACTTATATTGAAGGTCCTTTAATAATTGGAAAAAATTGTGTAATAGGCCCAAATGCATATCTTCGTCCTTATTCTACCATAGGTGATAAATGCAAGATTGGAAATTCTTCAGAAATTAAAGCGTCAATAATAATGAGCCACACAGCAGTGCCGCATTTATCCTATATTGGGGATTCCATCATTGGAGAACACGTGAACTTAGGATGCGGAACTGTTACCGCAAATGTTCGCCTTGATAAGAAAAATATTTCAATGGATATTAAAGGTAAATTACTTGAAACCCATAAAAGAAAATTGGGCGCAATAATCGGAGATTATGCAAGTTTAGGAATTAATGTTAATATAATGCCTGGAAAATGCATAGGATCATATTGTGAGATCGGAAGTAATACTATTGTATCGCAAAACCTTCCCGCAAATTCATTACTTTATGTAAAACAAGAACAAAAAAAAATTAGAAAAAAAAAAAACCTATAACTTCTTTATAATTGAATCTAGGACATTATTAGTAATCAGAAACATAAGAATCATTTATTTTTCTTTTTAATAAGAAAAATAATAGCAAATAAGGATACTAATGACATCAATTCAAGCTCATAACCAGGAATAGATGATTTAGTTACTTTTACTTCTACTGTATCACTAACTCTATTTCCATTTGCATCAAATACTACAATCGTATAATTATATGTTCCATTATCCAAACCATCAACATCAATTACAATGTCAACACCAGACTCCCAATCTTTAGTTGCAATTAACACATCATCAATATAAAGTTCATAATAATCGGGATTTGCGTCTGTTGCTACCCATGTGATATTATTTCCTGTTTCACCAACGTTATATGAAACATCTTTTGGTTCTGATACGATAGGATTTTCATCATCAATAACTTCATTAACAGTTACTACAACAGTATCTGATGCATTATTGCTTGTGTAATCAACAACTGTAATTTCATATGTATGTTCTCCAATTGCTAACCCATCAACATTTAAAGTGAATGTTTGACCATCAATCCAAGTACCTGATTCAATTTCTGATCCATCTAGTGTAATATTGTATGTAGACGGATGATCGTCATTAACTGTCCATATAATTTCATTTCCAGTATCACCTTCGTTATATGAAATATCAGAAAAATCATTTAAATTTGGACTAGTAGTGTCGATTTCTACATTCCAAACGGCACTCCATAAGCCCCAATTACCTATAACATCTTGACATCGAACTCGCCAATAATAAACATCATCACCAAGATCGGAAGGAGTGTATGATAAACTTTCTGTGGTACTATCGGCTATTGTTGATAGAAAATCTGAATTATGATCTATCTGAATTTGGTATTGAGTTGCATCGCTAACTGAGCCCCATGTAAAAGTTGGAGTAGAATTAGAAATTAAACTTTCATTAATAGGAGCACTTAATACAGGTACTACAGGGCCAGTA
>JAUWMK010000372.1 GCA_030613185.1 Promethearchaeum sp. | reverse complement strand
TTTATTCTTCTTAAAAAAAATAAAAAATACTTAGGAAATCAATTATTATCTGCTTCTTAAGGGCTTGTTGGGATATATGCATTATTGTTATTCATCTATAAAGTTCTAAACAGTGCCACATTAATGCAAATTTGTATTAGGATTGGATTCTCTGCCTTATTATTTGCAGTGTTTCTTCTATTTTGCACTATTCAGGTTCTTATGTATTCTTCCGTTATTTTTAAATCAAAAAAAATAAAATTAATTGTATTCTTCTTGCTAGCATTAACCATTTCAATTTTACTTTTTGTTTCGGATTGGATATTAGTACAAAATAACGACATCACAACTATGGAATATTTTATGCCTAAATTTATTGCTTTTGCAGGATATATTGCATTTATGCTCTTATAATCGTTGGTAACTCTTTATATCTTTGGTATAAGAAAAAATACTGGCACATCCAAACAATATATGTGGTCCTTCTTTTTAGGTCTTGTATTCATGGTTTTAGGATTAGTAACTGAAGGGTTGGATTCGGCCATAGAGGATTTGGCTGGATTATCTGATATGTTGTTGTTTGTTTGTTTATCAATCGGTGTAATCTTCATGGCATTATCATTACTGAGAAAAAAGAATGAAGATGAATTAGCTACTACTTGAAATAAAGTCAATGATAATTTTGGATATTTCTTCTCCCTTTTCTTCTTGTAGGAAATGTCCTGCATTTTTTATAGTTATATGATTCAATCCTTTAGCTCCCGGGATTTTTCTTTGAAAAATTTCCGCTCCACCGCGCGTAATGGGATCTTTATTACTAAAAGCGGTTAAGAACGGAATGTCCCACTTTGAAAAGATTTCCCACGCTTTTTGATTTGGCGCAGTTTCAGGATCATCAGGTGTCATTGGAACCAAACTGGGAAAGATTCGCGCACCAGCTTTATATTTATTTCTTGGAAATGGTGCAGTGTATCCTTTTATGACATATTTTGGTAAGGTTTTGTAAGTTCCAAGTTGAATTATCTTTCCAATTGGAAGAATAGGGCTATATTTTGAAAATGCGCGCCATTTTTTGAATGCTTTAGGCATTTTTGTCTTTAGAGTAGGAGCTGGGAGTCCACCATTTGATAAAATTATCCTGCTAAACCTGTCCTTATTTTGAGCTGCAACGCGTAAACCTATTAAAGATCCCCAATCTTGACAGAACATGGTAATATTGTGGAGATCAATCTTTTTTAACCATTGTTCTATCCACGAAACATGTTTCCGATAGGTATGATCCGACTTTTTACTGGGTTTATCAGATTTCCCAAATCCAACTAAATCAGGTGCCACAACTCGATATCCATTTTTTGCTAACATAGGTATTATATGTCGATACAAGTAACTCCAAGAAGGTTCTCCATGCATTAATAATATGGGTTTCGCGTGCGTCGGACCTTCGTCCACATAATGAATGCGTATCCCATCCAATTCAATATAATGCGGTTTAAATGGGTAATCTGTCAAACCAACAAATCTATTCTCTGGTGTTCGCAAAATTTTCATTATTTGTGTTTGTAGTTTATTATTTTTAAGTGATTGACTTCATAAATAAAACCGAATCTAAAGAATAATAAGCCAAATATAAGTCAAATATAAACCAAATATCAAATAATATAACAATAAAAAAAAGGGGCAATTTGGGTTTTCTTTCTGCAAAAGTAATCGGAAATTTCCCATGTTTACGAAATTCCGTCATTTTTCCCAAAATATCAATATAAATTGACTAACTCGTTAACCCATTAGTCTTAATTTTTTAAACATACCAATTTTTTCCATCTCAACGCTCGAATTAAGAACCAAATCATCCATTTCTTTATCTATATACGCGGAACACGGGCAATCCTTTATCTCTATCTTTATAAATTCACATTTTCCGTGGAATAAATTCTTTCCTGTAAAAGGATTTTCTTCGATTTTTAACTGAACATCGTAAACAATTCCTCATCATCCATGGGTTTTTGAATAAAATATCAAAAATACAGGAGATTCAAGGTCACTGACACGACGAGAGATGAATCCTAACGCATCTGTTGTAATTTTCATTAAAATTCACCAATAAAATCCTTCAGTTATTTATCATTTTATTCTTAATCCTTTTTAATCCGTTCATTGTTTTTTCTAAGTTTTCTAAGTTTTCTATTTCGGCAATATTATCCCTTTTTTTTGAACTCCAATTTTGTAGAAACCTCTTTTGTTTATCAACTCGAGCATTTGTATAGACACTCATCTAAGTTTTCCATAAAGCTTTTAGATTCGCCATACATTATTTTAAATAATCAAACCTTTTCATTGATGTCTGTAAATGAGTCAATTCGGCCAGTATTATTCGAGAACTTGGAAACTTACTGCTAAATTTCACTTTATTGGATAAAACAGCATAGATATATTACCGAAATGATTAAAAATTAATGGAAAATTAATGGAATAATTACAAGAAATTAATGAAAAATTATTGAAAAATTATTAAAAAATAATAAATAATACTCGATTATACTTAACAAAATTAATAAAAAAAATTAATATAAATTTAAATTAATCAAATTTAACGAAGGTTATCAAAAAAATGATAGAATGGAATAAGGTCACAGAAAAGCCCGATAAAACTTATAAAGTACTAGGTCAAAATTTATTGGATCAACGCAACAAAATCAATGATTTGGAAAGCAATCTGCAAACCACATCATCCGAACTTAACGCAGCTCGAACTAGACAAGATCAAGCTAACTCTAAAATCGCAACATATGAAAAAGCAATTGGGTTACTTGAAGAAAAAGCAACCAAATACGATGCTTTAACCAAAGAATTTGCTACATTACAAGAACAACATGCAACTGTATCCCAACAATTTTCTCAAGCTCAAGGTCAAATCGCCCAACTTACCCAAACAATTGAAGATACGACAGGTAAAATCACAGATCTAAGCAATGCCAATATTGATCTCACTAAAAAACTCGAATTTAGCAATGCTCAAGCTGGTGAATTCAATACAAAAATGATCGAAGCACAAAAACAAGTTGATGAATTAAGCAAGCAAGTAACTGGATTAAAACAACTTAACGAACAAAATACCGCTCAAATCCAACAATTTTCCTCTAAAACTCAAGAACTCGAGCAAAGTATAGGTCAAAAAAATCAAATTCTAGCAGAAAAAGAAAATGCACTCCAAGAAAAAACTTTAGCTGCAGAAGAATTTGAAGCCAAAGTCAAAGAACTCGAACCACCCATTCCTGATGTTTCATCATACGAACTTGATGCCCGTATAATATGCCCGATGTGCAATGGTGTTGACATAAAAGACATTGAAGATAAAACCAAAGTTCTGTCATACGTGGGCCACATGCCAATGTATGCGCGTAAACATCAGTGCAAGAAATGCGGATATGAATGGCAATAGATCTCAAATCGAGAATAATATTACTATGGTTTCATTTTTTTTCTATAAAATAATCTCTGGAAATGATTGGATGAGCGTTATTGAGAGGTTCTAAATTTTTAAACCATAAATTTTTTTTCCCATAACATAGTAGGATTCATTGTGGATAAAAAACTAAGCGATGATTATCGGCCGATAATATCGTATAACATGAACAAGAGAGGGGCCCAAGTAATCATTATCTTGGAGTTTTGCATAACTATTATCGCTATGCGTTACATAAACGAGCCTTATTATCTTTTCATGTTTGCTAATCCATGGATGTATATTTTTCTACCAATTTCTATTTACGGGCTTATTTGGCAGTTTAATGGTCTTACTTTGGTGCTTTCTTGGATAATTTATCAAATTTTTAAGTTAATTGAGCCACCTAAAGAGGGTGAATTTCCGATTGACAGTCGTGAATTTCGGTTTTATTGTTATAGGTTTTGGATTATATATTACATGACCTATATTGCCCGAGCGATGCCTTTACCTTGGGTTGATTATTTGGCGTATCGAATATTCAGTCTGAAAACCGGAGGAAATAATGTTCTTTACGATAGTTGGATTGATCCAGAGTTTTTGGAAATCGGAGAGAATTGCATGATCTCTCTTAATACTCAGTTGTTTTCGCATTGTATATATCGAGATAAATTCGTTGTTAAGAAGGTGATCCTTGAGGATAGTGCTATTGCGGGAGCAGGGGCGATCATAGCGCCTGGGACTGTTATAAGAAAAGGAGCGGTATTGGGAGCGTCGAGTAGTACAAAGATGGATCAAAATTTGAAGCAGTTTTGTATACACGTGGGGTCACCGGTTAAACATTCGATGCCGATAAAAGTTATTGATGAGACAGGGGAAAACAAAAGTAATAAATCAAAAAATCAAGAAAAAGATAGGAGTAATGAGTAAATAGTTTATGAGCAGTCCAACATCAATAAAATTAGCGCCCCCAGCTTATACGGATCCACGAATAAGGCGTAAATACATTATATCTTACATAATTCAGATATGGCTTTCATGCCTTCCTGCAGCATTTTTATTATATTGGTTTTATTATGCAGAACTTGAAGAATTTATCCCATTTTCTTCGCATACAACCTTAGGGGCATCCTTTTCATTTCGCGGGATGATATCAAATTGGGGGTGGGAAATGCCTGGTTTGTTTTTTTCGATTTTAATCCCATTTATTTTAATA
>JAUWMK010000376.1 GCA_030613185.1 Promethearchaeum sp. | reverse complement strand
TAAAGATCTTCAAGTTCCTCAATAGCAATGTGGGGGATTAATTTTGGGGGTAACATGGAGAAAATATCGTTGTAAAGAAATAAAAGGGGGATATGATCCAGATAATACATGAGGAAAAGATTTTAGAAAAAGACTATAATTCAAATCTTTATTTACCAATTGTCAAGAAATTTAGTAAGAAAATTAATTTTTTGTAAGATTTTTTGTAAGATTTTTATTGATAAAATAATTAATATACTCATATCATTAATTTTACAAAATAGGTGAGCCTTCAATGTATGATAATTTAATTTCAACAGTTGATTTGGAAAAATTGACTGCCTTAAACAATCCTAAAATTATGGATGTCGTAGATCAAGCCATAAAATTGATGAAACCTGGAAAAATAATCGTTTTGACAGATGATCAAAACGAAATTGAAAACTTCCGCAATCTTACTATAGAAGCCAAAGAAGAGAAAAAATTAGCCATCAATGACCATACAATTCATTACGATGGATACTATGACCAAGCTAGAGATAAAGGGCATACTGCAACATTACTTCCCGCGGGACAACAACTTAGTAGAGGATTAAATGTAGTCGAACGTGAAACAGGTCTCAAAGAAATTTTAAGTATTATGGATGGCGCAATGGAAGGGAAAACGATGATTATACGATTTTTTTGCTTGGGTCCAACAAATTCTAGATTTTCAATAAGTGCCCTTCAAATTACGGATTCTTATTATGTCACACATTCAGAAGATATATTATATCGCCCTGGTTATGAACAATTTAAGAAATTAAATGATAAAGACGATTTCTTTTACTTTTGGCATTCAGCTGGAAGATTGGATGAACGGAATACTACAATTGATATTGATAAGCGAAGAATCTATATTGATCCTTTGGAAAATCGTGTTCTTTCAGTAAACAATCAATATGCTGGAAATTCTCTTGCTTGTAAGAAACTAGCTCTTAGGTTGGCCATCTATAAATCGAACCATTCGGATTGGTTAACAGAGCATATGTTTATTTCGGCATATTACTCACCTTATAAAGATCGCAAAACATATTTTGCTGGCGCTTTTCCATCAGCTTGTGGAAAAACTAGCACTGCAATGATTCCAGGAGCAACAATAGTTGGGGATGACATAGCTTACATTAAAGAAGGTCCCGAAGGGGAAATGCGCGCAGTTAATATTGAACAAGGAATCTTTGGAATTATCAAAGATGTTAATGAAAAAGATGATCCTGAGATTTTCAAAGCAATCACAACACCCAAAGAAATAATCTTTTCTAATATTTTGACTACAAAAGATGGAAAAGCATATTGGCAAGGTATGGGAAAAAATTTCGATATTCCAAATGAAGGTTTTAACCATTCTGGAAATTGGAAAGAAGGAGATAAAGATAAAGAAGGAAATAATATCCCCATTTCTCATCCAAACTCTAGATTTACAGTTGGGATTAGTGTGCTCGATAATGTTGATGAAGCTTTGCATGCGAGTGAAGGTGTTCAGATCGATGCAGTTTTATATGGAGGTCGAGATAGTGATACAACAGTTCCCGTTGCTGAGAGTTTAGATTGGGTGCATGGTGTTTTTATTGGGGCTACGATTGAATCTGAAACTACGAGTGCAACTCTTGGAAAAGCAGGAGTACGTAAATCGAATCCAATGGCATGTATGGACTTTATAATCGTTCCACTAAGCATGTATTTTAAAAATCATCTAAAATTTGGTCGAAAATTGAAAAAATGCCCTCCAGTATTTTCAACGAATTATTTCCTGAAAGGTGAGGATGGGCAATATCTAAATACTAAACTTGATAAGAAAGTATGGGTGTTATGGGCTGAGGGACGAGTTCATGGCGATTATGATGCAATTCTCACTCCGATTGGCCATATTCCTAAATACAAAGATTTGAAAAACTTATTTGCAAAAATATTTGATGGTAGAGTTTACAGTAAAGAAGAATATGAAGATCAATTTTCGCTGCATATTGATCGTTATATGGAAAAATATCAACGAATGGAAGAACTATTCAAAGATGAACCCGATATGCCAATCGAGTTTTGGGATGAACTCACAAGAATCCGAAATGGATTGGAAAACCTTCAAAATCAGAAAGGTAAAAATATTATTTCTCCTTTCGAATTATAATTTTTTTTAATCTTTCTTATAATTTAGGAATAGAAAAATAAAAAATTGAACTCATTTTCGTTGAGTCCGTATTAAGTAAATGAGTTATTATTTGGTGCTAAAACTGAATTCTTCAGGGCCCATGAACATAGTTAGTAACGCAGGAAGAACTATTAATATAATTCCTGTACCGTATGTAAAAATACATATTACGATACCATATGCTAACATTTTTGGAATTTGAATGCTCCCAATTACTAAGACATCATTTACTAGAAAGCTCCAGTCTTTTTCTTTGGATTTTTGGGAATACACTTTTCCATATGTCCATATTAAGTAAGCCATTATAGCCACACTTAATAAATTCCATATTCCTAAAACAATTCCACTACCAATAAAACTAATAATTGCTCCAAGTATTAGGAAAAATGCAATTATTGCAAGAATAATCCATGAAAATCGACCAACAAAGGCAATAATATCTTCCAAAGATTTCCAAGTGCTATCATCCCCGGATCTTGGTGTTGATTTTTTAGTTGTTTTTTTAGTTACGCTTATACTTGCTTCTTCGGCAGTTGTCGGAGTTTCTTCAGGTATTTCAAAACCGCATTTTGGACAAATTTTTGCCCCCTCTAATCTCTGCCCGCACTCAGGACAGAACTTTTCAAAATAAGACATTTTTGTAATCTCACTCTCTCACTTTATCATATAGATGTGAATGTTTAATTCTATGTTTTTGTTATTTAAATAGGTTTTTAAGCTGAAATTAATAAAAAGGAAAAAAACTAAAATTGAAAAATTAAAAAAAAAATCATAAAAATTCTTTAAAATGGGTTTCCACAAGTTTTCCGTCATCAGTAAAGAAGCCCATATTGCCGCTCCAATTTTCGAGAATATCTCCATGTTTGTCTTCAAAATCTTTAATTGTGCTCTTCAAAGCCATACGTATAGTGGCTGTTTCTCGATCAGCAAATATCGCAGTGAAAAAGGGATATTTCTCTGAATATTCTAGGATCACTTTCTTCTCACCGCTATCAATACCCCTTAGTAAATCACTACTTCTAGTAGTCTCTTGAATAAAACCTGTTAATGCACTAAACATTCCACTTACTAATGCAGGATCTACCGGTGATCCTTTCTCTCCTCTGAAATTGTAATAAAATAGATCTCTTCCATCGATATAAAGTATATAAAGTCCATCTATTCTAGCTTTTTCATGAGTAAATGAAAATTCTGGGACCCACCATGAAATTAAATTTTTTGTAGTTAGATCTTTGAGCAAATCATGTAAATTGTTTGATTCGTACAAAGAAATGTAGAGAGATGTTAATTCTTCACCTGTTAAACCATTGCTATTTTCCAATCTCAATAATAAATTTTTCAATTTGACATCTTTGATCTCAGATGTATCTATATCCTTTATAGTGATTAGATATTCTGGGTGTTTTTGGAAATCTTTGAAGGTAACTAATTCATTAATGCTCGAATAAGTTATTCTCTTTACATATTTTTCTTCTTTAACAATTGTTTTTGTTATAAATTTCTTATTTATGAAAGCAATTAGGTATCCGTATAGAATAAATGAAACAAATGGGCGTAAAACTAAAAATGGAATAGCTAATATATACAATACCAAATTATTTGAAAAATTCGAGTTCATGAATCCTGTTCGCATAGTTATGAATTTAAAATTAAATATTTCCAAATTAATAGGTGCGCTTGTTATCCATTGTGCATCAGGTCCTATATATACAGGGCTCAATGAATAGAGTAGTATTGGATCAAATATATACAATAATAGAGAAATTGTAGACAAAAATAAACAGAAAAAGAATATAGATATTCCACTGAAAGCATTAAGCTGAATAGATTTTGCAAAAAAATACGCAATAACAAGCATTACAATAATAACATGTAAAGAATCGATGAAAATTAGCAATTCGGTTATAGAAATAATGCCCAATTTAGGAGTTTCTGCAACTAAAGACAGAGTTAGAAAATCACTTCCCCCTTCTATTGTACCGGTTATAAAATGTATTAAATACATTAATCCAAATTTAATAAAAATTACTATTGTTGCTGCTATTAAGCTATAGCTAATTACTATTGAATTATTTGCTATCTTTGATTTAATGTTTTCTTTTGAATTGTTTTCCTTAATTTTTTTCTTCTCTAAACGATTTTTTCTCCAATATATCAATTTTAGGAATATTAAGATGCTGATAGGCTCGAAAACTCGAAGTAATATGATAAAAATAAACGCTCCCATAAAGAAATATGCAAAGAAATAAATAATTAATATGTGACGACAAGATAATCGTAGTTTATTAATCTTCCTCCTCATGTCTTTTTTCTCCCCCTCTTTCTTTATAATACTCCCGAATTGCTGTTTCACTCCCATTGTAGTCTTGACCCTGTCGATACCATCGAGAAGTGCTAG
>JAUWMK010000377.1 GCA_030613185.1 Promethearchaeum sp. | reverse complement strand
TAAAGATCTTCAAGTTCCTCAATAGCAATGTGGGGGATTAATTTTGGGGGTAACATGGAGAAAATATCGTTGTAAAGAAATAAAAGGGGGATATGATCCAGATAATACATGAGGAAAAGATTTTAGAAAAAGACTATATTTACACCATTTTTAAATAAAAAAAAAAAAATCAATGATAATAAAATAATGTTTTAAATTTAGATGAATCTCTTTATAAAGATTTATGTTTTTTCGAAAATCATATATTGTTTTTGGATTTTCTATATATAGACTATATGTGTAGAAGATGATGGTAATTTTATGACAATAATTACGGAATCCGGAAAATTTTTAGAAAATTTATATTTAATTGACACCGAACAATTCTCAAAAAAGAGAGTAACAACAGTTTTTTGCTATTGGGATGAAAAAAATTGTTATATTATCGATGCTGGAACCAGTGATAATGTTCAAACTATATTACGCTTTCTTAAAAAATATAATATTCCTCTTTCTAAAGTAAAAGGGTTGTTCCTTAGCCACTATCATTTCGATCATGGGGGTGGCGCAACCAAATTATGGAAAACCATCCATAGGAAAGAAAAAGGCTCCATATTTAGAATAATTACTACTGAGGAAACAAAAGATAAATTACAACACGCAGAAAGCCATGTAATTGGCGCAAAAACAACTTTTGGTGAATTTGTTGGTGATATGAAACCTATATCAGCTGATCTAGAAGAAAATGCATATGAAATTATGCCTTTTGATAAAGATTTCCCGTTATCATCATCTGAAAACATCTGTATTCGTTTAATTTCAACCCCAGGACATTCGAATGATCATTGTAGTCCAACACTTTTTCAAAATGGTGACCCTATCTTTTGTTTTGCAGGAGAGGCATCAGGATGTTTATATAACGGTTCAAAGCTTTTATCCCAGCCAACTTCAATGCCCCCCAATTTTCAATTTGAAAAATATATGAACAGTCTTGAAAAATTAATTGATTTAAATCCAGAAAGTATGGGATTATGCCATTTTGGAGTCATTTTAGGCAAATTAGATGTAAAAACATTTTTAATCGGGCATAAAAAATATATGGTTGATTTTAGGGATACAGTAATTAATTTATATAAAAAAAATCAAAGCACACGCTATATTATTGAGAACTTAAAGGATTATTTCTTTAATGATGAGAAATTCATTGATAATTATTACCGAGAGCTAGATGATCACACTAAATTTCTCTCAAACTTACGCCTTGCTTTGACTTATGGTATGATGATTTCTCTTGGTTTCCGAAAGCCAAAATATGAACTAAAATAACAAAAAAAATATCAATTGGTAAAATTTTTTATTTCCTTTTTTTAAATTACTTCCACATTTTTCTTGTCATATGGTGGAATTTCAAGGATTTGCTTCACCAATTCTTTGAAAATTAGTTCAACATTGAAGCCAGTTTTACTGGAAGTATCATAATATGCCTTTATTCCTAATTCTTTTCGAAAATCTTCACGAACTTTTGGATCTAACGAATATTCTGGATCGATAAGATCAAACTTTGTGCCCACCATAATTTTTGGAACATCTCCTGCATTTGAGACCAATAGCGAGTTCCAATGCCTCTTTAAATTTTCCAGAGTGACAAATCGAGTCAAATCATGAACAATCAGTGCAGCATTAGCACCTGTGATAAATTGTGGCAGAAGAGGTGTGAACCGTTCTTGACCACCAAAGTCCCAAATAGATAGGCCAATTCTGATTTTTGTCCCGTCTTCAATAGCTGGAATCGAGAATGAATTAAAAGAAAGGCCAATGGTAAGTTTAGTATCAGAATCAAATTCATTAAAACAAAATCTATTAGTTAAAGCAGTTTTTCCTGACCCTCCATCACCTAATAAAACGATTTTAAATTGATATCTAATATCTTCTTCAGAATCTTCAATATTATAAGATGAGTTTGGTTTAGCGAGCGGCATCATAAATCTTTTCAACGAGTTTTTAGAATAATAGATTCTCTCCAATGTAATTTTTAAAAGAGAATAGTAATTTTTTTTTAATTTTTACTAAGTTATAAACGAGTTCTGATGATTAATAGTACATTTTTAGAATTTTTCCAAAAAAAAATAGAAATCTTTCATAATTTTCATAATCTTTTTTTTTTGTTAATAAAGAAATAGTAAAAAAGAGAAGTAAAATTTCTACTGTTATATTACAGTAAGATTTTCTGCAGCAGATGCATAAAACGTTGCTAAAAGATCCTGGTGGCTTTTGAATACATTTTTTAGGACTTTTGCTTCTTTGGTCTTATATTTTTTCTCAACCTTTTCATATCCGGCTTCTTTACTTTTTACCAAATCAAAGGATTCTCCAGTTGTTTTGGCCACTTCATTAACCTGTTCTTCTGCTTCTGCTATTTTTTCTTCAACTCTTTCTTCTGCTGCATTAAGTTTTTCAGATTTAGCTTTTACTCGTTCTAAAGATTTCTTATCTTTCTCGTGATCTTTGATTGTTTTATCAACATCCTTCTTCATTTCTTGGAGTTCTAACCAATCATTCACTAATTCTTCTAACGGGACAACACATTCAGTATTTAGTTTCTCAGTTAACTCTTTTCTGTTTGCATCAATATTTTCTAATTTTTCCGATAAAGGAACTGTGAATTTATCATATTCCTCTGCAGTCTTTAAATATTCAACGTATTTTTGGTTTTCTACCGAGTATTTATCGATATTATGTTCAAAATCTTTAATTTCTTTAATTAATTTTGTTAAACCTAAACTAGACGTGGCCATTTTGTCTGAAACTTTATTCAAACTACTCTTCATTTTATCAAAAAAGCTCATAAACAAAATCTGCTTTTTTACTTAAAAAAGTTATCTAATTGCTTGAGTAAAAATGGGAAAATCTTGAAATTATTTTATAAGTTTATATACTCCGTTAAAAATATATAATAGCTAATTAAAATTGAAGGTGTTAAAAAATGGAAACGAATTTAATTCTTTTATTTATTTCAGCGGCGGTGAAAACTGTAATTTTGATATCAATTGCAACATTTCTCATTAATAAATGGTTTAATCAAAAACTTAGATACGCAACAGATTTCCCGTTTTTAAACGCTTTAGGCTTTTACATTTTTAGTCTTGGTAAACTTTTGGATATATATCTGTATTATCATTTTATAGATACGCCGAATTTAGCTACATTAGATGATCCTAATGCCCTTTTGCTTGGAAAGATCCGCTTTGTTTTAAGCCCAATTTTGGTAGTTCTTCCGTATTTCATATTAATGTTAGTAATTTGGTTAGAAAACAAGAAAAAAATGCAAAAAATATTAGGAATTGGGTGGATAGTTTTAAGTCTTGTTGCTGTGCTCTTGGCCAAGGATTATACACAATTTTTATTTTTCAATATGATTATTGCATTACCTGTAATTGTTCTTTCAATAGTTTCTTTTGCGATTATCCATCATCAGCAAAAGTTACCCCAAATAAATTCTTTACTCATAACTATTGGGTGGAGTTCTTATTTAATAACTCAGATAGTTAGGCCGTTTTGGATATCTCTTGGAAGTAGTTCGTGGGGATTGACCTGGGTCGGAGAATTTTTGGAATTAATCTCTATGGTTATAATCGGAATAGGTTTTATCAGACCTGCATCTTATTTTGATAAAAATATTAATGAGATAATAAAACAAAAGCTGCTTGAGGATGACGGATCGTTTGAAATTGAAGAATGTAATGAAATTTACAACAATGTGCATGAGATCGAAGAAAATCCAAAATGGAAATATGATTTAGAGTGTTACATTCCATAATAATTTCATTTTTTCATATTTTTTTTTCTTTCATTCTAATTTATTTTCCATTAAGGTTTGATTTATAACCAGAAAAAATTTTAAAATGAGACATGTATTTTATGATTAGTATGATGATTAAAAGAAATACGATATGGATAAAGTGGGCAGATTATATAGATGTTGAAGTAAACAAAATCATTGAAGATAATCAAGGAAAATGGATAACCCTTCAAATTGAAGTAAATCAAGATACATGGGAAGAAATAAAAGATATTCCTGAAGATAAGATAGAAAAACTAACATTACTTGAATACTTAAAAGGATATTCTTTTAAAATGGTTAAAATGGCAGAAATTAAGGTAAATCCTGACGAAAATCTGAAGGGAGAATATTTTAAAGTTCATATTTTGAACAAAAGTAAGTAATAATATTGATCTTCTCTGAAATATTATCAAATTTTGTCTTCTATCGTATTTAGCTTAATAATCAGAAGAAATATATCATATGACGTCCATAAAGTTTAACGCAAAAATTGTCATGGTAGCCATGAGAGCCAAACCCACTAAAAACATAATTCCACTTACTTTTTTATTTCGTTTTGCGCATTCTTGACAATAAATTCTTTCAGTAATTCCTCCCTTAGGATCTGTTTGAAAATAAGTTGGTCAATTAACTGTTTTGTTGTCATCATCATATAATTGTATAATACCTTTTAAATCACATCTATTCTTACTCTAAACTGTGTGCATCCATTAATTCCGTTATTCAGAATAAAGCTC
>JAUWMK010000175.1 GCA_030613185.1 Promethearchaeum sp. | reverse complement strand
ATCCATTAATTCGTAAAAAATGGGAGCGTGAATTTCGCCCAATATTAACCGCCCGGGCCTACATTATGGAGTTGATAAGGAAATCATTAAGATCATGCATGAAAAAAGCACTAAATGAGATTAGGTGAGTACAAATATGTGGAAATAAGGAAAAAAGGAGGGAAAAAAACTCCAATAATGAATTAAATTTCTGGATTTCTTAAGGATTTTTCTGAGTTGAATTGTTCTCTTTGTACTATTTTGTATGTTTTATATTCCGTGACAATTCCTTCAGGGCTTTCATTAAGTGGTACTTTTACTATTAAATTTTCATCTATTAGTGGCTCTTCTATTTTTGGAGGATATATTGCTGAAAACTGGGTTTGTTGTTGAAATTTTGCAAAAGATTTTGCGGCTTCCAATTCCTTGATTAAAAATTCGCGAACAGCTACCCTTATTAGTTCACTCCTGCTGGGATATAGACCTCCTTCACCAGTTAGAGCTTTAATGGCCTTTAAATACGATAACGGTAGATTAACAGTTATAATACGAATGATCACGCACCTTCAATTATTTTCTTTTTACCTTTTAATTTATTTCCGAAATTGTTAAGGATATATGTGGTAGTATAGAATAATTTGGATTTCCCCCTCTTTGGAAACCTAAATTCCACTTACCTTTAAATTGCTTAAATAATTTAGAAGGTTTTTTGCTTTCCCCTCGGATTCAATGAGTTGATCGCTAATCATCATTGTTTGTTAAAATATTTAAGCGTTTCCATGATATTAACAGTTAAACACTCTTATATTACATATATAAAGATATATAAAGGATAATATTAAGTTCTCATTATAAAGGGGAAAAATTTATAAGAACGGCAATTCTTGATTGAAGATTTACGTTTTTGATCCTAATGAAGAATAATCAAAAAACAATATTGTTTATTCAACTTATTGGACTATTTCATCTGTATTTTTTGATTTTTCCAAAAAATATTTATCTTGGTATAAAATTGACTTAGTTTGGAATTCTTCAAATGCTTGTGCCGATTCTAATTCTTTAATTATCCATTCTCTTATTGCTATTCTAATTAATTCAGATCTAGATGGGTAAATTTTAGTTTTACCTGTTATTTTTTCAATTGCTCTTAGGTAACTCTCGGGAACATTGCATGTTATTATTCTAATAGTTAATACGCCCCAAATCATTAATATTTATTTGCCTCTAATAAAGAATAAATTTTTATCAGCGATATCATCTTTGCTAGGATAGTTTAAAAAAATTTCTTTTCTTCTGAATAAAATTCTTAAATTAACTTAAAACTACCAAATTTTTTGAGGATTATCAAATTATATAATAGTTCAATATCAAATTTCTATTTTGGAGGATATTTTAAAAGATCAAAATTTTCAAGTCTAATAAAAAATTATATAAAAAATGGAAAGATATATGATGCTAATGAAAATATGAAAGAGAGTAATTAAGGATCCATTTTTTAACAATGATTTATAGTTGAATTCTTTAACCCCGTTCTTTTTAGCTAAGTTTAAAGCCATTAAATCACATGCTGCACCTTGAGGTAAGAAATTTGATCCCAAGTTTATTCCTAAAAGAAATGCCATTAAAATTAAATCAGGAACAACTCCAGGTTCATATATATTTCTTAATAATGATATAAAAACAATTGCAGTAGGGACTTGTGCTAGAAAACCTGAAAGAACTCCTATTGAAATTAGTAATATTATCGCAGATACCAATACATTATCCGAGAATATTGATGCAGTCCATTCTGCAATGATTTCAAATATCCCTACTATCTGCATACATCCGATCATCAAAAATAACGAAATAAAGAAGAAAATAATCTTCCAATCAATTTTTGCTAAACTATTAGAGATTTGCTCTTTATTTAATATACTAATTAAAATAGCACCTAAAGAAGAAACTACCCACGCATTAATTGGGAAAAAAAATCCAATGATTACTGCACCTAAATAAATGAAATTTAAAATAAATTGTGTTTTATTAACAATAACTAAGTTAGGATCCATTATCCCTAACAATATTTCCTTTTGCTCTTCACTCGGAGCTTTTATTTTACGCAACATTGTAAAATCTAATACAACAAGTGTTAATATTAACATTGGAAAAACATACAATGAAAATTTTCTTAGAAACCATAGCAAATCTAATGAATTAGCTGCAGCAATTAAAATATTTTCAGATGATGAAAATGGGGTATATAAACTTCCAATATTAATAGTAAAGG
Source organism: Promethearchaeum sp. (assembly GCA_030613185.1). Classification (GTDB taxonomy): domain Archaea; phylum Asgardarchaeota; class Lokiarchaeia; order Sigyniarchaeales; family Promethearchaeaceae; genus Promethearchaeum. The sequence continues at coordinate 7,243 of JAUWMK010000175.1, read as the reverse complement.
AAATTCCAAATAGATAAGGGGTTGGATTAATTTTCAGAATTTTACATGCCCTTATTACCAAAGGAATAAAAATAATTGCGACAGTAATATCTGCAATTATTGAAGCCGAGAGAGAACTTATGATACAAATTAAGTAAAAGAATGCACGATGATTACCTTTTGTAAAACGTAGTGTTTTTAATGCAATCCACTGGAAAATTTTGTGTTTTTCACTTATCATAACAATAATTTGCATGCTGATAATGAAAATAATGGGATCAAATTCAATGAACACTAAAAAAGTGTTAAAATCTGAACCTGGATTGTAAATGACGGTAACTAACACAGATATAAACGCTGCCAATAGAGAATATCCAACATAATCCAATTTTTCAATGCTAAATACTACCATTATTCCTAAAAAAAGAAGTAATAAAATAATTATAGGAATTATTTGGTAGTCCATTATATTTCTCGTGCTAATCAAAACTTTATAACTTTTGGGTTATGTTTAACTGATTTTTATTTGTTTTTCTTGGACTTTACTTAAAAAATTAATTGCTAAAAATTAAATGGTTTTGAATGTATATTCATATATCAATAGGTATATTAAAATGTCAGAAAAAAAAGTAGATGTTGAAGTATCTCAAGAAGATATAGATAGAACTATGGAAAATCCTCAAAAACAAGCACAAATGACCGAAATGGAGCAAATAAATTTAATGATGGGCGGTGTTAAACATAAAATTATTGTTTGCTCTGGTAAAGGTGGTGTAGGGAAAACAACTGTAGCTGTTAACTTAGCAATAGCATTAGCAATCAAAGGTCTCAAAGTTGGAATACTTGATGTAGATATAACAGGTCCTAATGTTCCTAAAATGTTAAATTTGGAAGAAGAAAGACCTACAGTTAAACCTGGATCTAAAATTTTTAATCCCGTAAGCGGTCCAATGCTTTCAAGTGGAGGCCCAATTAAAGTTATGAGTATGGCTTTTCTATTAGAAACTCCTGATACTCCTGTAATTTGGCGTGGGCCTTTGAAAATGAAAGCAATTAGACAATTTATTGCTGAAGGGGATTGGGGTGAATTAGATTATCTTATTTTGGACTTACCACCAGGAACTTCCGATGAAACTTTAGATGCAATGCAACTGGTTGGAGATAATTCTGGAGTTGTAATTGTAACAACACCACAAGAAGTCGCCACAATGGACGCTCGAAAAACTATTAATATGTCTAAGGCAATGAAATTAAATGTTGTCGGAATTATTGAGAATATGTCGGGCCTTACAGTAAAATGCCCAAAATGTGAAGAAGAAATTAAAATTGATCTCTTTGGTTCTGGTGGCGGTGAAAAAGCTGCAAAAGAATTAGATGTTCCATTTTTAGGAAAAGTTCCAATTGAACATAAAATTATGCAACAAGGAGATAAAGGTGTTCCTTTCTTGATTAGTAATCCCGATTCCGTTTCTGCTTCTGCTTTTGATGAAATCGTCAAAAAAGTTCGAGCAAACATGGAATAAACTTTTTTTTTTTAACAATTTTCTTTTTCGATCAATTTTTATTTTGTGAAATTTTAATAAAATAATTAAAATGAAAATTTTATTATGTTCAGATTTATCAAATAAGATCCCCAAGATTCCACAGGAAATAATAGATTCTTGTGATTTTGTTTTACTCGCTGGAGATATTACTATAGGAGCCAGGAGTTTAAAACGGACAATTTCAGTTTTCGAAAAATTATGCGATCTATTTCCAGACCCATTACCTGTGTTTCTCATTCCTGGAAATCATGATCTACCTCTAATTTCGGAAATACCTGAGTTTTTTCCCAAAAACTTCATTCAAATGCATAATAAATCATTAATATTTAGGATAGATGGATTTGAAAAAGAAATTTTCATAGTTGGATTTGGAGGATCTACGCCAATCCCTGGATTTCCAGTTAAAGTGCCTGGCCCCAATTATTTCACCTTTGAATCTGATGAAATCTACAATTCACTAAAAACTATAATTACAGAAGGAGAAGGGAATTTCTCAGGAGATTACTTCACGATTTTATTTGTTCATGAACCTCCATTTAATACTTTATTGGATATAACATATCACAAAGAACATGTTGGTTCTAAGTCAATAAGACGCATTATTGAAGAATTTCAACCAAATATTGCAGTGGCGGGGCATATTCATGAATCTCGTGGTGTTGATAAAATCTATCAAACAATCGTTGTCAATGCAGGAGAAGCTAAATATAGTAATTATGCAATTTTTGATATAAAAGAAAAATTTGGTAAAAAAATCCCCGAAATTGATGTAAAATTAATATCACAATTAAAAAAATCTTAAGTTAATTGCTATCGCTGAGTTTCCATTCTTTGTATAAAATATATCGATACACAATTTCTAAAACCGCCTTTACAGCTGAGGGTTCTATCGAATCAACAGTGTCATTTAGAGTATGGTACACTAATCCATCGCGAATAGCGGAATTTTCCATGCCCAACAAAGTAGTTGCTTCAATATTGTACCGTGCATATTCAGCGGCATCGGTTCCACCGCCTCCCCATGTAATCGGTCCTGCCTTAGTTGTGTATCCTAATGATTCTGCAATGATCTTACCATCATGGGCCATTTCAGAAGATAATTTAATAAATCCATTAATATCTGCTGTCAAAAATGATAAGTGTTCAGTATTGTAAATACTGTCTAAGTTAAAGACATACGTTGGGATTGCTTTTAATTCATCAATATGTTTTTTCACATAAGCTCTTGCTCCACGAAGGGCTGATTCTTCTGCATCTGTAGATAATACAACAATTTCTGTATGTTTCAATAAATTATGCCCATCCTTCTTTGATTCTCCAAAAATTTGTGCAATTTTAACGGCAATCATCGAGGCAATTAAATTATCTCCTGCTCCAGGCGAAATTTTATTTGATTTAAAGAAGAAAAATTGGATTACGGTAGGTGCACCTACTAAAATAATATAAGTAATGACCATTCTAAACCCATTTGTTTGTACTTGAACTATATCAAGGATTAATAAAATTATAAGAAGGAAATTTGTTCCTATAAATACAAATAAACCAATAAAAATTCTCGGAGCATACAATTTTTGTAATTTTGGATTTGACATGAAATTCATCACATAAGCACTATCATGATGGCCTTGTACTATTATTCGCTGTTTAATTTTTTTTGAAGGTTTAATGACCCCAAAAACATTGTATCCCGTGAATTTTCTAAATAGAAAATCAAATGTCTCCTTATATAGCACAAATTGTAATAATGCAAAAATTGATGCAAAAGAGTATCCTATAACTGCAATGATTGTCCAAAATCCTCCTAATAAGAAGAAAAATGAGGAGAAGATAAAGGAAATAGCAAAAATTTTCATGAAAGCCATGAAAGATTCTCGGGGAACTTTAAATGTTTCAATTTTTGAGTGATCACAATGTTTTGATAAAATTTCATGAATATTTTGGGTAGCTAGCTTAGTTGAATTTGTTCCTGTTAATCTAGGCCCGTATTTATCGATTATTTCTTTTGTCATTAGCAAACTATCGCTGACATCATCTTCAGTTATTACATTTTCAAAATTTTCTGCGATATTAGAATTTTTCTCGTTTACTCCAATCAGATGCCCATAATTCTGGAATATTTGTTGAGTCATGGTTTTTTTCCCAATTTGAATTTGTTTTTAATGAAACTTTATAATTGTTAGAAATACATAGTAACATAGTAGATTTGACAATATAAATTTATGCATTTCTCTACATATTTATTATGTAGAAATAGTCAACATGTCTATTTAAACCATCCCAATAGTTAAACAACCATTTTATTAAATAGATCTCTATATATGTAGAGTAAATATTAAGTAAACATTTTATAAGATTTTTTATAAGAAAGAATATGGAAGTTTTTGGAGAGAAAAAAGATAATGTAATTTTATCGCCCGACCTGGTGTATATATCGTATTTTTCAATCTAAAAAATGAAATTGGGATAATTGAGACTCCAAAAGGTTTATTTTTGCCAGGTGGGGGAAAAAAAAAGAGTGAATCTGATGAAGAATGTCTTAAACGCGAATTACTTGAAGAATTAGGGTGAAATTGTGAAATAGGTCATTTTATTGGGAGTTCAATTCAATATTTTAGCTCGGACAGTAAATTTTACAAAGCAGAATGCAATTTCTATTTAGGTGAAAATTTTTTTAAAGTTTCAAATCCAGTAGAAGAAGATCATTTATTAAAATGGCTTCCTTTTGAGCATTTAATAAAAAATCTTCATGTTGAAAACCAGAAATGGGCGTTAAAAGAAGCTATAAAAATAATAAAAAAAGAAAGATTTCAAAATTAAATAGTAAATTTTGCTAATTCGTCATATAGACCCGCACAATTGATTTTATCGTATAATTTTTCAGATATTTCACATAATTTGGCATATTTATCTGTATTAGATGGATTTGGGGTCCATCTCTTGCTTATATTTGCCATATTTTCTGCAGCTTTTACAAGATCATTAAATTCTCCAGCGCCATAACTTGCTAAAATTGATGCACCGACTGCTGTTGATTCTTCCAGCTCACCTCTACCACAAGGAATACCTAAAACATCTGCCATTATTTGATTCCATAAATTACTTCGAGATCCCCCTCCAGTAACTCTCATTTCACTTGGTCTCATTCCTAAAGATTGAAAAACATTTAATGATTTTTTTATTTCCATAGCAACACCTTCTAAAATTGCCCGGTAAAGATCTGCTGATTTATGCCCCAATGCTAGTCCAAAAACTATTCCACGGGCATGTGGGTTCCAATGTGGTGCTCCTGCCCCAATAAAATGGGGGATTAATATCAATCCATTTGCCCCTAACGGTGATTTTGCAGCTTTTTCCATCATTATATCATAAGGGTCAATTTCTTTTCCCATTTCAGATTCTTTTTCTGCTTTAAGTCTCTCTTCCGCTCCAATATTATCACGGAACCAGCGTAAAACTGCACCACTGGTAAAAATTGATGCCTCTTGGACCCATTTACCAGGAATAGCTGCACAACTACATAGAACCCGTTTATCTTTGTCAAAAGTTGGTTTATCAAGATAACCTAAGATAAATGATCCAGTTCCAGTTGTGCACTTCATTCGGCCAGGTTTTACAACTCCAACCCCCAATGCTGCACATTGCTGATCTCCTCCACCTGTAATTACTTTTGTTTTGGTGGAGAAACCCGTTTCTGAAGATATTATAGTGCCAACCTCTTTCCCTGAAGGTAATGTTTCGGGCATTTTATCCAGATCAATTCCCATCAAGCTTCCAATTGAATCGGACCATTTTAAGGAATTTATATCAAATAGCATTGTTCTGGATGCATTTGAATGATCCGTTATATATTTTCCAGTTAATTTATGCAATATGTAATCATGAACTAAGAGAAATTTGTGTGTTTTTGAATAAATTTCAGGTTTGTGATTTTTGAACCAAAGTATTTTAGAACCTGAAAAATATGGGTCCACAGTGAGTCCTGTTGTATTATAAATTTTATCAACTCCAATATTTCCTTTAATCCAATTGCATTCTTCCGTGGTTCTGCGATCTTGCCATACTATTGCGTGATAAAGTGGTTCTCCATTTGAATCGACAGGAACGATTGTTTCTCTTTGGTTCGTAATTGCAACACTCAAAATATCTTCTCTATCAATTTTCGCATTTTTAATTGCATTAACAATGGTTTTTTTAACAGCTTTCCACCACAAATTTGCATCTTGTTCGACCATAACAGGAGTTGGATAAAAAGATTCCCATTCTTCATAATCTCGGCCATATTCATTACCGGTTAAATCAAAGATTATACATCTTGTACCAGTAGTTCCGATATCTAAAGCAGCGACATATTTACTCAATTTTTTTTATCACCAAAAATATATTTAAGATAACATTGTTCGAAGATATTAAAAAGTACAACGTCAAAATAAGAAATAATATACTAAAATGTGAAAAATAATGAATATTGAAAATATTGAAGAAATCCTTTCTGAAAAAGAATTATGTGAAAAAGAAATTAACAATATTAAGGAAAATTTTGGACAAAAGAAACAAGAAGCCGAAGAAATGGCAAAAAGCGAATTGAATGGTATTAATACAAAATACACTTCTGTTTTATCAATTGCCGAAAAAAATGTTGAAATAAAAAAAAATTACCATGAAGAAGCATCAAAAAACTTAATCAAAGCTAAAGACGAGTTGAAGGAAGCAGTTGATTCATTTAAGCAAATCAGTTCATCCTTTAAAAAAGCAAAAAATGATTATGATAAAAAAAATCATACAATAATGAAAACAATAGACTCCGATCTTTCATTTGCTTTGAAAGCAAAAGCAAAAGAAATAAAACACATCGATAAAAAGATCCAAGCATATAATAAAATAAAGTAAGAAGTGAGAAGCATGATAGAAAAATTGCAGAGATTTCTAAAAAACAAACATAAATTCGAAAAAAAATTAGATATGTACGAAATTTTGGAGCTTTTAGATACTAAATATAAAGATTTCAGAGAAGCTGTCAATTCTGAAGAAAAAGAGAATGTAAAAAAAGCATTATCCCATTTCATAGTTGAAATAATTAAATACTGTAATTCCAGGGATATCGAGATCCAAAAAATAATGGAAGAAGACTTCAATTTGTAATGAGATATGAGAATATGAGAAAACCCATTATTTTTGCGCATCGGGGTGCCTCTGGAATTGAGGTTGAAAATTCAATTTCTGCATTTCAGAAAGCGATAGAATGTGGTGCAGATGGTTTAGAAACCGATGCATGGATAATGAAAGATGGGGAAGTAGTTCTTCATCATGATGAATATATATATCGTAGTAATAATAGTACGATTAAGATTCCGAAATCATCCTTATCTGAAATTAAAAAACACTTTTTATCAAATGGGGATCAAATTTTAACGATAACAGAATTTTTAGAACAATTCGCCAATAAAAAAAATAAATCAAATAAGAAAATTCAATTTAGTATTGATTTGCAGGATCTAAATGTCGGCGAAAAACTAGTTCAGAAACTGGAAGAATTTGATGTAATTAATCAAACAATTTTATGTGCCACTTCTTTTACAGCTTTAAACCGTGTTCGGAAAAAAAACCAAGATATCAGGCTGAATCTAACTCATAGAGAAGATTTAATTTCACCTATTATGTTTCAAAATGGGAATAAATGGAATAAAATTAATCCTTATGGTTTTAATATCCAAGCCGAAATC